>DBVK01000103.1:0-2276 GCA_002308135.1 Bacteroidales bacterium UBA1266 | reverse complement strand
CACTTGGAACCAGGACAAATACTACAACACCAATTGTCCCGCTGACGATGACACCGAAGGCGATGCCGTTGCCGGCACAGCAGCCTATGACAATCATGTGCCGGTCGGATGTGTAGCCCTTTCCGCCGCACAAATCATGTATTACTACCGCCATCCCTTAAAGGGAACGGGCTCCACTTCCTACTCCTCCTCCTACGGCAAATTAAGCGCCAACTTCGGACAAACGAACTACAACTACAACGCCATGTCCAATGTGGCCACCGGTTACAGCAACGCCATCGCCCAGCTGATCAACCACGTCGGTATCGCCGTGAACATGGGCTATGGTGCGGACGGATCCGGTTCACAAACCCTCAAGATTGTCAATGCATTGAAGAAACACTTCGGCTACGCTTCCAACATACAATACGCGGAGCGCAAAAACTTCAGCGATCAGGATTGGCACAATTTATTGAAGACCAATTTGGACAACGGCTATCCCATGGTTTATAGCGGAAATCCTTCCGAAGGAGGCACAGGGCACGCATGGAACTGCGACGGCTATGACGCCTACGGGAAATTCCACATGAACTGGGGCTGGGGAGGCTCCTCCAACGGTTATTACGACATTGACAATCTGAACAAAGTCGGCAAATACGATTTCAGCGGAGGCCACGAAGTGGTCTGCAATATCAAACCGAATAATTTCACGCGGATAGCCAACGATACCCTGACTGCCACTTACGGTTCGTTCGCCTTAGGAAACAAAGCCTTTCCATATCCGAACGACGCCCGGTTCACTTGGCTCATCTGCCCTCCCAACGCCACTTCCATCACCCTGACCTGCACCTGTTTCGATACCGATACCGACGATGTGCTCTCCATTTACAATGACGCGGCCAAAACAACGCTGCTGGCCTCCTATTCCGGGAAGGACATTGCAGGCAAAAAGCTGTACATTAATGGAGGAACGGCATACATCACCTTCTCCACCGATAACGACGAAAACAATGGGACGGGATTTCTGTTCACCTATACCACCACACTCAACGAACTGAATTATTGCAATACCACTGAGATTATCAGCAACACCTACCGCATTAGCGAGACCTCAGGCACTATTGCCAATGGAAGCAACGGCAAAGCGTATGCCGATAACAACACCTGCTATTGGCGCCTTGAACCCCAGGGGGCCAATGCCATCTGGCTGTCTTTTGACCAGTTCGATTTAGAGGATGGTGATGAGCTTACGGTATTCAATTACACGGCCACGAACATTTTCAATGCCAGTATTCTTCAAAACCTCAGCAATGTGGCGGCCACCTACACCAAAGCCAACCCTCCCGCATTGAACAAAACCATTGATTTCAACAACAGCGGCATCTACCTGCGCTTCCGCAGTGACAATGACAAAGCCGGCAAAGGCTGGTCCTTGCGTTACGGCATCAATGTCGGTGTGGAGGAGCATCAGGCGGGACTGACCTCATGCCAGGTTTTCCCCAACCCTGCCACGGACCGTATCACTGTGCAGCTGTGCTTCGAAAACAACGAAAGCCGCCACATCGGCATTCGCATGACCGACATGCTCGGCCGCACCATGTACCAGAGCACCCTGAATTCCCAGGAGAGTGAGACGGAAATCCAAGTGCCTGTGGAAGACTTTGCCGCCGGCATGTACCTTTTGACCTTACAAACGGGGAAAGGCAGTATCAGCAAGAAAATACAGCTGGTACGCTAAGGATTGCCCCTACCCTAGCAAAAGCGCCGCAATCAGCGGCGCTTTTTTTATGCCTTTCCGTTTTCCCAAAAATTTCAGGAAGTTCGGTAAAGGTAAACGAAAAACGTGTATTTTTGCAATGTGATTTCTGTCGGATTCACCGGACAATACTACCACACGCGGCCGAATCCACACCTGCAGTTTTTTGAATGACAGATGAACGACATGAAGCAATCTCTTCATTCCACGGGGAATTTGCGGATGCTTCTGTGCCTGCTGTCCGGATTGGCGCATGCGCAAACGGTCATGTCCCCTCCGGCGGCCAATCGCTGCGGCTGCAGGGCGGCGGCAATGCTGAAAACATACCCTTTGTGGTAAAGTGACACGCCATTGCCCCTATTAGCAATCAGACAGGAACAAGAAAACAACAACAAAAAAAAGACATCATGGCACACAAAGGCAGCAAGCATATCGGAAGAACAGCGTTGGCAACCCTCATCATTGCGGCCACATTGGGCCTCGCCATGGCCGGAGGCCTTGTAGGATGGCAGGGGATTGCTAACATTTTCAAGGGGGATGA
>DBVK01000144.1 GCA_002308135.1 Bacteroidales bacterium UBA1266 | reverse complement strand
TTGCCGTTGGCCGCTATGCTGACCTGACCCAAGGTGACGGTGTCGCTCTCAAAAGCAGCCAGAATCTTATTGTACACATAGCTGTTCGCATAGTTCACCGCACCCGTCACGTTCAACTGGATAGTGTCGTTCGTCATGTCGATGTTCAGGCGGGTTTTGTTGGCAATAACCGCCTTGATTTCCACAGGCGTGGCGTCGCAGGCCGTGCGCGTGCTCAGGTCTATCGGCAGCAGCTCAATGGCGGCATCGCGCTCCGCGGTGATGCGGATGCGGTCAATGCTCTGGTTGGTGGTGCCGAAGCTCATCGCACGGAACACTATGGACAGGCAGCTGGACTGCGCGAACTGCGTCAGGTCGATGTCGTACTGCTTCCAGGCCGTGGCCGTGTCTGCCACCAGGATGCGCTTCACCTCCGTGTAGTTGGCGCCACCGTCGGTGGTGACCAGCACAGACAACATGTCCGCACCCGCGCAGTCCTTGTTATGCGCGAACCAGAAGCTCAGGGTCGGATTGGTGCAGCCCTGGATGTTCACCGCATTGAAGATGGCGTTCGCATACGCACCCGGATCTTTCTCGCCGGCGAATTCCAGACGACCTGTACCGAAGGCAGGCGCAAGCGACGGGTTGCTTCCCGCACCGCTGACCACCTTCCATTCGGTTTCACCAGCCATGGTGACGTTAATGAACTCTCTCGGTGCAGTAGTGAAATTCACATCGTATGGCAACGCAACACGATAGGCGTTGTAAGCCAGACTCAAGGTATCATCATCAACTACCGTATCGGAAGTGTCGTTCAGCGTCACGTGGATGTTATAGACGCCATCCGCTATGGTCGGTATAAGACCAAGATGCAAGGTGTCCTTATCCCTCATGCCTAACTTGCCGCTAGTGTAAGTGGTGTCGAAACGGTAGCTGATGGCGCCGCTGACATTCACCGTCACCTTGAGCGGAGACACCGAGAAATCGGCGGTCTGGATTCCGGCGTTTTGAATCACCACACTCACCGGCGTGCTGTCGGCATAGCAGATAACATCCTTAATCGGTTGAGGAGAAGCGAATGCAAGCGCCTGGAGGTTCACCCCCGCATAGAAGCTCTCGCCATAGCAACCCATGGTCGTAATCGAAGAACGCTTATTGTTTTCAATATCCACAGGCGTTGAGGCCAAGCTCGGGCACAAGAACGACATATAATCGTTCAAGCGCAGATTCACCGTAGTATCCGTGAAATCGGGACGGATGTTCGTCGTGTGGGCCTCCTGGCCGGTGGTGCTCTGCCAGCTGCTCAAGGAGCTGATGGCGGAACCGGCGTAACCTATGTTGCCTCCAGACTGGTTGTAGTAGTTGTTGTAGTCCATGATCACATAGGAGTTGGTGTAGTAGGAAGCCAAATAAACCGGATAGTTGGTGGAAGCGGTGCTCTTGGTCACCACCAGGTTGTTCTTGGCAGTCACCTTGTAGCTGGAATTGCTGTTGGAGATATACAATCCGTACACATTGGTGCTTCCATTCTGGGCATAGATGCTGTTGTTGGCGATTTCCCAGTTCTGGTTAGGCGAGGACAACATTATACCGTACCTGGTGCCGGCGGAACCCAACAGAATCACCTCGTTGTTCTTCAACACGCCGGGTTTGCCTCCGTAGGTGCCATAGTTCATATAGGCGCTCATGTAGATACCGTAGGAGGTACTGCTGGTATTCGAATAGATGCGGTTGCCTTCTATCTGGTCAATATTGACATACTGGGCAAGATTAATGCCGTACAGGTAGGTGCCGTTGGTCCTGCTGTGGACCGTATTGTACGAAATGCTGTTGAAGTGCGCATAATAGTATGCGTAGATGCCGTAATAGTAGGCTTCCCTGAAGGTATTGCTGTCCACCGTCATGGAGGAGCCGCTTCCCATATTACCATTGGAGCCGGACATGTAATAGATGTACATGTTGTAGTAGCCGCCCACTATGTTGTTGTGGATAAAGGTGACATCTTTCAGGTAATTGGAGCTGCTCGACGAATTCGGGTAATCCACCGCACGGTAGGAACTGTTCGTAGTGGTGGTGCTGGCGTAAATGTCACAGTCGCGGAAGTGGATGTCCTCCAACAAGCCGACCATGTGCACACCTATCATTCCGTCTTTGGTGTTACCAATGGTCAGGTTACGGAAGTTCCAGTGCGCAGTGTTCTCCAGCGTAAGGGCGAATCCGTTCGGTGCGTCAATGACCGCTTTGGCACCCGTGGCCGGAATGACAGTGATCTGGTTTTTGGCGCTTGCGCCCTTCACCTGTCCATTGATGGACACGGCAGAATAGGTGCCTGTGGCCAGCGTCAGGCTCACCGGACCGCTGATACCGCAAGTCCTCAAGGCTGTCACCGCATCCTGCAGGTTGTCAAAGTCCGCATTGTTTCCGCCCACTGTATACGTACCGGCAAACTGACCGTTGCATAAATATTCGCGCATATTGACCGTGTCGTTCAACAAGTTCTTGTCCTTTCCGTTGTTCGGATTCGACACCCACGCCACAATGCTGTGGAACGCGCCCGCGGAAACACCGGCAGTGCCCAAAGTGACCACCTGCTGTTTCATCATCGGCAAGGAACCCTTCCAGGCAAACGGGGTCTGGGCCACGCCATCAATGCTCCAATGGATGGTAGCGGTCTTCAGCGTGTCCTTACCCATGTTGAACAGGGTGACCTCCACCGAAATCCGGGAAGGATTGCTGAGGTCTGTGTTCGCGAAATCCATCAGGGAGGCATCCAAGTCGTTGTATTCCGGCGTGTATGCACCCATAGCCGTTATCAGCGCACGGACGGAATCCTCGTAATCGAACAGCACCTCGTCCATACGCGGCATCAGGAAGTCCACATAATTGTTCAGTTTCAAACCAGTAGCTGTATTGACAAAGGAAACCGGCTGGCTGACACTGTGGGCATCCATACCCGTGGCACTCTGCCAGCTGGAGAGGCTGGTGACGCCTGNNCCGCCGCCATAGTAGTTGTTATAATCCAATGTGACTGAACCCGCAGTACTGGTTACCGCATAGATGGGATACTGGTTGGCGGCAGTAATGAGCTGATTGCCAACGATCACCATCGGATAAACAGTGGAAGTGCCATAATACAACGCCCTACCCTGACCGGTACCGTCCATCAGTATGGAGTTGTGTAATACGTTAACACGGGAATAATACACATACATACCATAATAGGTACCTGTGGTATTAGCTTTGATAACATTGTTGGCTATCTGTGCGTGTTCCTTGGTGTTGTTGTAGTTCACATAATAGGCATACATTCCGTTCGGCTGTGTGACCGAAGCGCTGACGGTAGCGTCAATGTAGTTGCCGTTGATCTCTTCCGCATTGCAGTAATAGATCCTTATGCCGTACCATGTGGCGCTGATGTTTCCGGAAGTGCGGGGACGCATTGTATTACGGGAAACCGAGGTGAATTCGGTATAGTAGAAGTAAGTGGCATAATAATATTGGTTGTAGATTTCATTGCTGTCCACTTCCACATCTGAACCGTACTCGGAAGTGCTGGTGCCACCATACAGGTAAATGCCATAATAGCCGCCTTCTATAATGTTGCCATTGATACGCGCCCCTTTGATAAATCCGGAGGCACTGGCCTTGTAAATCGCATTATAGGAGGTAGACGTTCCTGTCAGCGTAGCAATCAAGTGGTTGTGCAGTATGTTGATGTTTTCGCAGACGGTGGTACTGGTGCCGTTGAAATGGATAACATCTCCGCTTTGGGCCTCCAGGGTCAGGTCGCGAATGGTCAGGTTCTTGTTGCCGTTCAAGGTGAACAGGGAGCCGGAACTGGCCGTTACACTCACACTGTCACGATGTCCCGCTTGGGAAGTGATGGTCAGGTGGTAGCCGTTCATTACGCTGTTGAAAGCGGACAGGTCAATCGTGGAAACCGAGTATTTTCCGCTTTCCACCTGCAGTATGACATCTCCCCCCACACCGCAGTTCGCCATATCCGTAATCAGTTTCGGCAGGGTTGCAATGGTGTAGTCTCCGTTATTGCCGATGGTGACAATACCTTTAAACACACTGGTGCAGATGTTCCTGGAGAGCGTAACCGTATCATTGGTGCGGTTGGTGTCCTTGGCCAGCTGTACAAACGCCTTCATCGTGCAGGAGCCTGTCTGGAAGGAGAAGGAACCCAGATTGACCGTGTCGGTCTGTCTGAAAGCCAGCGGCAGCGCCGGTTTGTATTGGACCGGGGTCTGCGCCACGCCGTTGATGCTGAACTGAACGGTCAGGGAGTCAATCGGCTTGAGACCGCTGTTAACCACCACCACGCGAATCGGATGTGTGCCGACCGAAGTCGCGGCATCCGCTCCGACAAAGGTGACCAGACCGGCATCCACGGAATCCGGTTCGATGCCGTAGCAACCTATCACCGTAGGCGTCACACGCGGCTCACCCAAAATGTTCTCTGTCACATTGTAGGAAATCGGGCATTGGAACACTCTGGCGTTTTTGAGGCGCAAATCGCTCATGTTCGTATGGACCCATACCGGCTGGGTGTTCATGGAATGCTGGTCTTGGTTGGAATACCGCGACTTAATCGCAGCCAAGGTGGTCTGCGCTGAACTCCTGAGGTAGGTCAGGTTGCCCGAGCGGCTGTAGTAGTTATTGTAGTCTCGTGTACCATAAGCAGTTGTAGCGGTGTCCGCCCAATAGAAGGCATAACCCGAGCTATAGTCATTAATCAATTGGTTGTTAAACACATTGATTGGATATCCCGAATAAGAGCTGCTGCTTGTGGATCTGTACATCGCATAACTGGTGGAGGTTCCCTTCACATAAATGGAGTTATTGACCACATTATACCGGGAGTAATAGGACATGTAAATACCGTATTTGGTGGAGCTTCCTGTTAAAACAATCTCATTGTTGGCAATCAGGCCGGGAGTTCCGCCATAACTGGAGTGGTTAGTGTAAATATACATGTAAATACCGTAGGAAGTGGAACTGTTGTTCAAGCGGATACGGTTTCCTTCGACACGAGGGAGATTCTGGTAGTAATTAAAGTACATTCCATAGAAGGTGCTCGCATTGCTTCCGTTGGTAATCGTGTTGTGTGAAATGCTTTCGTACTGTGCATAATAATTGGAATAAATGCCGTAGTAGTAGGCTCCACGCAGGGTGTTGCTGTCGATTGTGACTGACGCTATCGGCATATCCGACTGGCTGCTTCCGAAATAAGACAGGTAGAAGTTGTAGTATCCGCCACGGACATCGTTTCCGATAAAGCGCACATCCTTCAGTATTTTCTTGCTACCGGAAGCTCCTGCGTAGTTCACGGCACGGTAAGCGCTATTGGTCACCCCTTCCGGAGCGTAAATGTTACAATGGCGCACTTCCACATTTTCTATCGTACCTTTCAGATCCAAGGCAATCGTACTGCCATCCAAGGTGAGATCCTCCAAAATGACATGGGAGACGGCATCCATCTGGAAAGCGGTCGAACCGGAAATCTTCACACTGTTCCTGTTTCTGTCCGCCGAGCGGATGGTCAGGGTGTTCTTCTTGCTTCCCAAAGTGTAATCCCTAAAGATCACACTGTTGTACGTGCCACTGGCCAGCTCCATCACCACCGGACCATTCAGTCCGCAGTATTTTGCCATGTTCAGAGCTTCGTCCAACGTGGGGAAATCAGAGGTGGGAGTTCCCACCGAATAGGTTCCCGACAATGCGCTGTCACAACCGTAGACAACTACGCTCAATGTATCCGTGGAAGGATTCATGTCAGCGGTCTTGTTCGGATTGTAGCTGTACACCGTCAAGGTGTTTGCACCCTTCTTCAAACGGATGCTGCCAATGGTAACGCCCACAGTGTCCAAACTGCCCACACTGCCGGTCCATGCATAGGAAGCGCCGGAGACACCGTTAAGGATGTAACCTATTTCCATGCTGCGGACAGTGTCCGTGCCAATATTCCTTACCCGCACTCTCAACGGGACATTTGCGGAAATGATACCGGACATACTCGGCTGTACGTCTTCCATACTGACATCGGTCTTCCGCTGTATCAGCTGGTAGGCGCCCATATTGGTGAGGCTGCCGCGCTGCGTTCCGTCAATGTCGGTGCTGTACCCGGCAAGTCTCGGGCAGGAAATACCCGTGCTGTCATAAATGCTCGCATCACGGTTTATATTCACGTATTTCGGAAGCTGGAACACGGAACCCTTGTCCGTGGTGACGGTCGACTGCCATGCGGAGATGGTGGATTTTGCCCCACCCGCATAGCCGACATATTTGGTGGCGTGTTCGTTGTAGAAGCAGTTGTAGTCAATGTCAAATCCTACCAGATAGTTAGTGGAGGAAATGTACATCGGATACACCGTGCCTGCAGACGTGGAACGCATGTGGATGATATTGTTCTTCACGTGTGCGCGGTTGATGTATTGGGAAGCGGCATAGAATCCGTAGGCGGTGCTTCCTGTGGCGTCATAGACAAGCGTGTTGTGGATGAAGTCCAAGTGCACACTATCCGTGGAACTGCCCGTCACATACACACCATAGCCGGTGGAATTGGTCAGGGTGCCGCGCACCTCGTTGTTGGCAATAGTGTAGAAGCCTTTGGTGACATTTCCGAAATATCCGAGATAGAAACCGTAGTAAAGGCCAATGAAATCAAAGCGGTTGCCAATAATGTTGGCGTTGGTGTAATAGGTGTAAACCATGTAGGCGTTGGCCGGCGTGAAGTCGCTCCGGCGCTGTACGGCCTTATTGCCGCTGAACGTGAGGGAATCCGTGTAGTAGGCGTACAGGGCGGAATAGTCGATATAACCGATTTCGTTGTTCTCGATAGCGACATTGGAAACGCGGTCGGTAGTGGAGGAACCGTATACGTAGCATCCGGTCGCTCCGCCTTCAATGAGGGAATTGTGCACACGGATGTTGCGCACACCACCGCTGTAAATGTACACCGCACTGTGGTTGTGACTGGTCACCGTGCTGGTGAAGTTTTTCGGCACATACAGGTGGCAGTTGCTGACCTCAATGTCGTGGCTTCGACCGATAACCACGATGCTGTGGCTGGAAGCAAACTCATCCTGAATGACGGACAATCCGCTCAAAGTGATGTTACGGACAATCACGTATTCGGCGCCATTAAAGACAAGCGGAGCCGCCTCAGTGGTCGTCGTTGTCTGCTTAGGATTATCCGCACGCAACCAGACCACATCCGTGGAATCTCCAGTGGAGGAGGTAATCGTCAGGGTGTTCACACTGGAAGCGCCGGGAATAGCAGTAAGTATCAGGTTTTCAGCATATTTTCCAGGAAGGATACTTAAGGTGACCGGACCGCCCATGCCGCAAATCATCAGCGAATCAATCGCCGCACTTATGGTCTTGAAGCGTCCGTTGGCACCTACCGTTATTACGCCGGCATACTGGGAATAACAAGTGAATGTCTCCGCCTTGACGGTGTCATCACCCGAATAACCGTCCACCTGCTGGCCTAATCCAACCAGATAGACAGATACGCTATGTCTGCCCGTTTGACGTAACACCAAAGGTCTCAGCGCCACCGTATCGGACTCCATGTTTGCCAGGCTGCCTTTCCATACGAAATCATTCCCTTGGACCACACCGTCCACCGACACGCGGATGCTGGCTTCTGTCAAGGTGTCTATACCGGAATTGAGCAGCACCACGCTCGGATACAAAGTGTCCGTGATTTCTGTCGTTGCAGGGATACCATACAGGAAGGTCAGCGAACCGTTCGCCCTGACAACAAATTTGGTGTAAGCGCCCATCGTGGTGGTCGTATCGCGGTTTATACCGATAATATCCTGGTTCACACCTGTGTATCTCGGACAGTCAAAAGGAGCGGTGACCGACAGTTTCAAAGAAGCGGAGGTGTCCACGAAATCAGGACGGTAGTACATGTCGTGCACTGCCGTTGTGAACGAAGTCTGGTGAGCGGCCAATGTGGTTTTTGCCGCACCTGCGTAAGACACGTTCTTCGGGCTCCAC
>DBVK01000064.1:7748-8034 GCA_002308135.1 Bacteroidales bacterium UBA1266 | reverse complement strand
CCGTCGTGCGCCATGCTTTGGTCTATTTTCAGCTCATCGGTGAAATCCGCCTCAATCACAAAATCCACATTGGTCTTGTCATGGATGATTTCCACCACTTTTCCTGTTTTTTCTACGATGCCTGTGAACATTATTGTTTATTTGTTAAGATGTTGGTTTGGTTAGTCGTTTGTTCGTTTTTTGGGGCTAATTTATGTTTCTGGCGGTTTTGATGCGTTGGTAGGCTTCGTTGATTTTTGCGAAGCGTGCTTCGGCTTCTTTGCGGGCCGATTCACCGAGGTGGGCC
>DBVK01000064.1:0-7717 GCA_002308135.1 Bacteroidales bacterium UBA1266 | reverse complement strand
CGCCGGTAGGCCTTTTTGATGGTTTCATCGGAATCGCTGCTTTTCACGCCCAGCAAGGCGTAATCCGCTTCCGTGTCCCTGAAGCCGCTGGCGCCGCCTCCATTGTTTCCGCCAGTCTGGTAGCCGGAATAAAATTGCTGGTATTGCTGCTGCCAGTGGTATTGGTAGCTGTAGGAATTCCGCAGGTAGTCGTAATCCGTGGTCCGGATCTGGAAATACAGGGCGGTTTTCCGGATGATTTCCATTTCGTTGGCGCTGATTTCACCGTCGGCGTAAGCCAGTTGGAAGAGATAGCGTAAAATCTCCAGCCGTTCGGTGTAGTTCAGTTTCAGGTTCAGCAGGGCCGCCTGTTCTTGAATTTGTATATCTTTGTCTTTGAGTTCTCTCAGATAGTCCAGCGCTTTTCCTGCAGCCTCCGGTCCGAAATGCTGCAGAAAAATATCCCGGTAGGAATACAGTTCGGATTTCATGATGCGGTCGTCCGCTTTCATAAGCGCCGCAAACAGGGCGGCAATGGGGCGCAGCACGCTGTCGCTGATATCGGCCTGCTTCTTCTGGTTGAATANNGGTAACCGCCTATGGCGCCGAGGGGACCCAGGACAAACATGCCGATGATGGCGCAGACAAGGGGAAGGCAGCCGTTGTTGTTCCGATTCATTTAGGAGATGCTTAGGTTGGTTTTGACTAGGGAATAATTCTGGCTGGCCTTGCGGGTAATGGAGATGGCCATGGTGAGTATGGTGATGCGTCCGATAAACATCAGGAAAATCAGCACGCATTTGCCGAAATTGCTCAATCCGGAACTGATATTGACCGACATGCCGACATTGCCCAGGGCGGAGGTGACCTCAAAGATGATTTTGTCCAGCCCGAACTGGGGGTCGGAAATGGAAATCAGGAACACGCTGCCCACCAGCAGGCCAATCGCCAGCATGGCTACGGTGTAGGACTTGTCGATCAGGTGGCCGGGGATGGCGCGGTTGGAGATGTTCACTTCCTTGTTCCCTTTGATGGTCGCCTTGATGGATTTGAGCAGTATATAGAAAGTTGTCACTTTGATGCCGCCACCGGTGGAGGTGGGGGAGCTTCCGATAAACATCAGGCAGATGAACACCAGCAGCGTCGGTAAGCTGATCAAGTTCATGTCCAGGGTGTTGAAACCGCAGGAACGGACGGAGGACGCCATGAAAAAGGAATCCATGCAGCGCTTGCCGAAGGAGGCCTCTCCCGAAGGTTCGAAGAAAAAGAAGCAGACGGTGCCGATGACAACCAGTGCCGCTGTCATGCCCAAGGTGATGCGCGAAGTCATTTTCAGCTGTTTCCAATAGCTTTTGCCCCGGTAGCGATAGAAATGGTTGCTGAAAAGGTCATGCAAGGTCACAAAGCCCAGACTGCCCAAGGTGAACAGCAGCAGCGTGATGCATTGCACGTAATAATCCTGGCTGTACAGCGGATTCATCATGCCGTTCTCCACGATGGAGAGTCCGGAGTTGTTGAAGGACGCAATGGCGTGAAAGGCCGAAAGGAAAATGTTCTGGGTGACGGAATAGCTGTAATAGTGCGTGTGGTTCCAGTATAGAAAAAACATCAGGAACCCCAGTGTTTCGATAATGAAGGTGTAGCCCAGAATGGTGCGCAGCATGGTCCTGGACCCGGAGAAACTGGTGTTCAGCAGCTCCTGCATCACGGATTGGGAACGGACTTTCTTCTCCCGGTAGGAGGTGGAAAGGAAGGTGGCGAAACAAATGATGTTGATGCCGCCTAACTGCATGAGAATGAGTAAGACCATGTGTCCCTTGCGAGTGAAGGCGCTGGCGGTGTCCACTACGGTCAGACCGGTGATGGTGCTGGCGCTGGTGGCCGTGAACAGGGCGTTGAAAAAGCCTATGCCATGGTGGGTCATTTCAGGCAGCAGCAGCAGCAGCGTCCCTGACAGTATCAGCAGCAGAAAGGAGCCGACCATCCAGCCCCTGGGGCCGAAATGGAAGCGGTTGAACAGCTGCCCCATGTTCGACAGCTCGAACAGCATGATGAAAAAGAAGTAAATCTGGATCAGCAGCATGGTGATGTCGCTGATGTCGCTGATGTCATTCAAGCTGAAGGCGCTTCCGGCATGGGAGGGCTTCAGCAGGTAGGTGAGGATATACCAAAGCAGAATGCAAAGGATGACAATGCCTTCCATCTTGTTTTTCCGGATGTATTCCCATGCGTGTACGGAAAAAAAGGCCGAAAGCAGGTATTTCAGGATGTAGAAAATCAAACTGCAGTGGATGATAATTTTGCATAGTAATGCCGACATCTCCGTTTGGGGAAAGCCATAATAATAGGCGATGGCGCCCATGGTGACAAACGACACGAACACGCTGACGGTCTTCAGGGTGTTGTGGACTTTGTCAATATAGTCCCAAATAAAGAATTTGTAATCTTCCCGTAACGAATGAAGAAACTTTGATTTCACGCCTAGTTGTTGATTTCCACGAATTTCTCAATATCCCTGTTCTTTCCGAAAAGCACCAGGATGTCGTTCTCCATCATAAGGGTTTTGGTGTCCGGAACGCCCAGCACATGCTGCCGCTGCTGTCCGTTCCATTCCTCTGTGTTGCGGCGGATGGTGATCAGGCTGAGCTTGTATTTGTCCCTGAAGTCGACTTGGCCGTATTCCATATTGCAGATATGCTTGGGGGCGATGATTTCCACCACGCTGTAATCGTCCGGAAGGTCAAGGTAGGAGACCAGGCTGGGGTTGATGAGCCGGCGCGCAACGGACAGTCCGATTTCCTGCTCGGGAGAGATGATCTCGGTGATGCCCATCTTTTGCAAAATGAAGCGTTGGTTGCGCCCTACGGCACGGCAGATGATGCGTTTCACGCCGAAATCCAGCAGCAGGGCCGTACACAGCAGTCGTTGCTCAAAGGGGTTTCCAATAGCGACGATGACCGCGTCGAAGCTTTTGATATCCTGGGATATCAGCGCCCTTCTGTCGGTGGCGTTCAGGGTGACCGCATAGGCCACATCCTCGCTGATATTCTCCACCTTGTCGTAATCGATGTCAATCGCCATGACTTCCGCCCCTTTTTTGGCGAGATTGATGGCAATTGATTTCCCGAAGTTCCCAATGCCGATGACGGCGAATTTTCCAGTCTGCATTTTGTGTTCGCAATTATTAAAAAAGCAAAGGTACCTTAAAAAGGAATATCCTTTCCCAAGTTCTCCAAAATTTTTTTCCGTTTGCGAAGGGGCGGTAGGGGGAAAAATAAAAAAAACAAAAAAATGCATGCAGGTGCATATTGTATTTATTTTTTTTAGAATTTTGCACGTTCATTTTTTAAACCAAATTATTATGAAAAAAACAGTCAGTTTTCTACTTTTAGGTTTAGCATTTGCCTTTGTGTCGTGTGACGATGTTGTTGATTCTGTAGATGTTAAAGAAGATGTATCCATGCCTCCCATGGAGTTTACCGTGGAAAGGGAAGGCCAAAAGGATGGGGATCCGGATACCCTGATGGATGAAAAGATGCTGCTGAATCTGGACAGTGTGTTAGCCGCTATCGATTATGGTAGTATGGATTTGGTGAAAAGCCTGAACCTGATGTCTGTGAAGAGGCTCTTCTTCCAATTGAAGGATACCACCTATGCCAAATCGTTTGATTTCATTGACAATGCCCGTTTGACTTTTTCCACCCCGAATACGGCGGAGGAGACCATTGCTCACCTGATGCCTAAGTCGGAGCGTCCTGCCAAAACCTATCTGGAGTTGTACATTGATGCTTCGGACGTGACTAAATACATGCTTTCCAAGGACTCTGTCCGTGTCCGTATTTACGGAAACATTGACATGGACGCCATTCCTGCCGAGATTTCGGAACTGGATGTCGAAGTCGGAGGCCTCATGGGTATGGAGCTCAAACCTAAAATCAAATAAGACATTTTATATTTAGCTTTTTTCCGAAACGCATGAAAAAAGACTTTTTGCGCTTACGTTTCCTGTCGTTTGTCTGCGGCTGTGCCGTTCTGGCGACGACAGGAAGCGCTTGCAAATTTGACGAGAAAGATTTTGATTTCAGTAAGATAGGCGTAAAAGACTACGAAGCCTCCTGGGTGGCGAATCTGGTGGATGCCGAAGTGGAGATCCGGGATTTTGTCTCGGACACCACTGTCAACGGCTTTTCCTTGAGAACCAATCCGTCCGACCAGCGTTTCCTGATAGCCTACGAATTGGATTATAATACAGATTCGCTGGATGTGATGTCCTGGCTGAAGCAGGATTCCATTGTGGGGACGGATACGTTCTCCATATCCAATCCGACTTTTGAGATGTATAGTTCAACGAGTTTTGACGTGACGTTGAATCTTCCGTTTGCACGCATTGACACCGTGTACCTGAAGAGCGGTCTCATGGAATGCCTGCTGTCCAGCCCCCTTGAGGACACTTCCTGTCTTTCTGCGGAAATCTCCACTCCCGCCATTTTGGAACTTAAGGACGGCATCTTGCAACCCTATGTGCGCAAAGTCAGTTTCGGAAAAAACTACATAGACCTGACGGATAAATATATCATTGTGTCCGACACCACGGTTCACATTGATTTGAAGTACGTGTCCAAACCGTTCACGGGAAGTTGTGCGGACAGCTCGGCGATTACCCTGAAGCTGGATTACGTGCTGCGCATTCCGGAGTTCCACTACATTACCGGCGAGGTGTTCCGGGACACCTCCATGGAATTGGTAAACGGAAAGTATGACTTTTCCTTGATGGCGGATAAGCTGGGTTTGGGCCTTCAGTTGAGTGACATGACGCTGCACACCGATGTTGAAACCAATGTCGGTATTCATCTGGCTTGTGAGCTCGGCCGCTTGAAATGCTATAACAATTCAACCCATCAGTCCTATAATTTCCTTTCTTCCGAGAAATACACCTTTGATGTCAACTATCCGACATTCAGAGGTCAGGTGACTCATACGTATGATTCCCTGAAAATCAATAAAGACGCGGTGATAGGCAACGTGGGCTATGTGGATTATGCCGCGTATGCCACCCTGAAGAAGGGGCGCTTTTTCCTGGATGAGAACGCCCGTTATGATGTGAAGGCGAGGATAGAGCTTCCTTTGGATCTCACCATAGAGCAGTTTCATTATATGGACACTCTGAAATTCAGTAGTTTGAGCAAGATTGACGAGACCTTGGGTGACGATGCCTGGGATTATGTGAAGTCTGTGCTGCTGCGCTATGAGTTTGTAAACGGCATTCCCTTGAATCTGAATGTGCAGGTCTTTTTTGCCGACAACAATTTCCGCGTGGTGGACTCCTTGTTCGCTGACCGTTCGGTTTTGGAGGGCGCTTCGGTGGATCCGGTTACGGCTTTGGTGACCGCTCCCAGGCATTCGGGACCGGATTTCATTACTTTTGACAAGGGAAGGGTTTCCAATCTGGCGAAGACCCGTTACCTTATTTTGGATGCTGCGGCGACGACCACCCAGTCGAAGCGGGTGGTGCTGACCGCGGACCAGACCTTGCGTGTCCGTATGGGCGCCAAGGTGAACGCTAAAGTGAATTGGCATACCAAATAAACAGAACCAACGATGCAAACTATGAAAAAGAGTATAGGTGTTCTCCTGCTTATCGGGTCGCTGGTATCTGTAGTGAAGGCACAGGTGGATCCGCTATATCTGGTGCGTACCAGCAACCAGTCGCTGTACTACAATCCGGGCAAGCAGGCTTTTCGAAAAGTCTATGTCGGAATCGGACTCAGCAATTTGAATCTGGGGTTTGGCACGGGGCTCTTTTCGTATAACGATGTGTTTATACAGGAGGGCAACTGCAAATACTTGAACACAGACCGACTGATTTCAAATTTCAAGGACGGGAAGAAGAATTACACCCGTTTGGACGTTCAGATGGAACTGCTGGGCGTGGGTGTTTCCGTCGGCAGTTTTTATGTGCAGGCCGGTATGAACCTGCGCTCGGAAACCTATTTCCATCTGCCAGGGGAAGCCTTGGCCTATTTGATGGAAGGTAATGGCACGTACATTGGGAAGCCGGTGCGTTCGGAATTCTCTGCCAGCAGTTCGAATTACCTGGAAGCAGGCGTCTTGCTGCAGAAAACCTTTAAGAAGAAATATACGGTGGGCATTCGTCCGAAATACCTGGTAGGTTTGGCAAACGTGCAGACCAGACAGGCCTATATGGAATTGTACACGGACAACGAATGGAATCTCCATGCCAACGGCTTGGTGGATGCCATGCTGTGCATGCCGGATATGGATGCGTTCAAGAGCGGCGCCTTCCAGGCCGCCACCCAGCTGATGGGACGCAACCGGGGCTTCGGCTTTGACGCCGGTGTGGATGTGGAGCTGCCCCTGAAATTCGGACTCAGCGCATCCGTGTTGGATATTGGTTCCATCCATTGGAATCCGGAAAGCCCTTCCTCCTTCAAGCATGTGACGGCTGGCGTTAATCCGGAAAGCCGCTTTTACGAGGATGGCTACTTGACATTCAAAGGTATAGACTACGATGTCATAAACAGCATAATGAATTCGGAACACCCGTTTGAGCACCTCAAAGACACCTTGAGCCAATTGGTCAAGCATGAGCTGAAGGATGAGGGGGAGGCCTACACCACCCGCCTGACCCCTAAACTCATCGTGGAGGCGCGATATTCCATCACCGAAAACCAGCGTGTTTCCGTGGTGAACCGTACCGATTTTTATGAAGGGGATGCCCAAACGGCACTGTCCTTAGGCTATAGCGGACATTTTTGCTCTTTCTTTGATTTGTCCGTGTTGTATACCATGGTGAACACTATGGGCTACAACAACACTTTGGGTGTGGGGGGCAATTTCAAATTCGGCCCTGTCAACTGGTATCTCTCGCTGTATAACATCTCCATGAATTTTGACGGGCTGTATTACCAGTGGAAGGACATGCAGCGTATCGCTTTCCAGACCGGATTCTCATTGTCCATAGGCAAACGGGGTGTGGCAAGGAAAAAGCGCCAATCCAATGCCGCCAAGGAAGAGGACTAGGATAGGGCGCGTGCCTTAGAACACATCGCTGTCACAAGTCGGAATCAGTCTGTATACTTTGTCGTTACGGCGCAGCTTGTCGTGCACCGGAAGGGAGCAGGCCGTGCCTTTTCCCGCTTGCTGCACATTTTGCAGGGCAACCCGCAGTTCGCTTACCGTGTCCTCATAGACACCGGTGGCCGGTCCTGTCACCAGAAGCTCGTCCCCCAGGTGCAAAGGACTGTCCTCAACGAGGATTTCCGCCACTTGCAGCCTGGAGAAATAGTTGGTGACTCTGCCCACATACTGTTTGGTTTTGCGCGCTTGGGAACCATAGCGTTCCGTCCATTCCCCCAGGCGCCGCCCGAGGTAGTAGCCGTCCCAGAAATCCCGGTTGTACACATTGCGCAGGCGTTGCATCCAGCCCTTCACTTTCTCTTCCCCATAGGTTCCGTTCAGGCAGGCAGCCGCAGCTTCCTTATAGCACTGGGTCACGGTTTTCACGTATTCCGGTGCGCGTCCGCGCCCTTCAATTTTCAGTATGCTGACTCCGCTTTGGATGATTTTGTCCAAAAAGCCTATGGTGCATAAGTCTTTCGGGGACAATATGTATTTCCCGCTGACGAGCAGCTCCATCTCGTTGTCCGCATCCCGCACCTCGTACATCCTGCGGCAGGGCTGCAGGCAGGCTCTGCGGTTGGCGGAGGCGTGCAGGTTG
>DBVK01000090.1:14464-15751 GCA_002308135.1 Bacteroidales bacterium UBA1266 | reverse complement strand
CATGACAATCATCATTGCAGCCGGCAGTTTTCCAATCTGCACCCTTACTAGTTCCTGCTGCTCTTCGGGGACGTTCATCTGGCTGATGAACTGCTCGGCGTTGTACCGCAATGAGACGCCCGGCATCAGCCCGTTGACGAGGATGCAGGCCGCCACCATGAACACGGGCAGCAGCCAGGCGGCCAGCCATGTCCACGACAATTTGAAGCTAACCAATCCTGTATGGTTGAATTTTTCTTTGTGGATGGCCTGCAGCACCAGTGCCGTCACCATTGGCAGGAACATGTAGAAGACCGAAAACACGTATAATCCGACCGATTGTCTTGAAAGTCCCAAGCCCCAGTAGGCTGCGGCGAATGCCGCCCAGCTGACGAGGCAGACAGTTATTGAAAATATGATCGCTTTTTTCATGATTATGCTATTTTAAAGTTCCTATAATGATCTCAGCGAGCTGTTGTGTTTCCGCTCCGTCGGCGCCGTTCAGGTAGTAAAGGCCGCCGTCGGAGGTGCGGAGCTCGATGTATGGCGGCTGCTTGCGGACGAACATCATGCATTTCTCCCCGTTTTTCAGCAGATAATGCCCTTTGTTGTACTTTCCGGTGCTGGCGCCGTTGGTGCGCATGGCGACAGGCGGCAGCTGGCCGATCATTTTTACCGAAACGACGGATGTGAGCGGTATGTCTCGCCCGTACATGCCGGAAATATGTATGGTTCCATTGTCCACATCTATTTTTGTGGATTTGTTGGCCATGGCGGCCAGCGTGATGGCGAACACAATCGAGATGGCGGCGATGACTATTGATACCTTGGCCGGATTCCGCATTGGCGGGAGGTTGAGGCTGCCTGTCCTGTCGCGCCCGTAGCCATTGTATTTCCACATGAAGAGGAACAGCGGCGCCACCATCGCCAGGCAGAGACCGCCCATTGCGAAGAATCCGGTATCTTCACCAATAACCCTGAATGCTGCCAGCACTCCTGTGATAATCAGCAGGATTCCTGTCGCCGCCAGGGTGATGGCGACGGCTTTTTTCAGTCCCTCAATGTCCACAAGCGCTTTCCGTTCGGGCGGCAGGCTGCCGTAGGGATTGATCAGATTCGGGCAGCGGTAGCAGAGCCACGCTATCAGAATGAAGAACAGCCCCATTCCTGTGTTGACGAAAAATACTGCTGTCATTTTGCTGCTTGTTACATTAATTAGTATAGGCTCCCGGTGTTCACTACCGGACGGGCCGATTCATCGGTGCAGAGCACCACCATGAGGTTGCTCACCATGGCGGCCTTGCGCTC
>DBVK01000090.1:13816-14376 GCA_002308135.1 Bacteroidales bacterium UBA1266 | reverse complement strand
GCCTGCTGGCGGCGCAGCATGACGGCGGCGATTTCCGGCGAGTAGGCAAGATAGTTGATGCGTGCCTCCAGCACCTCAAGCCCCGACATCGAGAGCCGTTCGTTCAGTTTCGAGAGCAGCACCTCGTTGATTTCCCTGCCGCCCGAACGCAGCGTGAGCTCGTCGGAGCCGGATTCGTTCTCGTCATAGCAGAACATTCCGGCCACCTCGCGAAGCGCGGCGTCGCTCTGCACCCTTATGAAGCTCTCGAAGGCCTTCATGCGGCTGGATACGGAAACAGAGCCCACGTTCACTGAGGAGCCTCCGGCTATGGTTTGCGAATCAATCTCGAACATTGCCTTGTAGGTGTCCTTCAGCTTCCATACCAAAATCTGCCCAATAAGGATCGGATTGCCTGACTTGTCGTTCACCTTGATGTTGTCGGGGTCAAGGTTGCGGGCGCGGAGGGAGACCTTTTTCGAGGTCATCAGAAAATTGACCCAATGGAATCCGTTTTTGGTGAATGTGCCTTTGTACTTGCCGAAAAAGAGCATCACCATCGCCTCGTTCGGCTCCAGCTT
>DBVK01000090.1:416-13768 GCA_002308135.1 Bacteroidales bacterium UBA1266 | reverse complement strand
GGACAGTGTATCGTTGGAAAAGGCGATGAGGCTGCATACGCTCAGCGCAATCAGGATGATTTCAAATAGCAATGCGACGAAGCCGTTAATTGTAAAACCCTTAAATTCAAATTCTTTGCTTTCCATATCTGATATTATTTTAATATTGTTTTGATTTTGCAAAGATATAACAAATCTGAATACGGAATGCGGGTTGGAGGGATTTTTTCAGTTTAAAATATTCAGAAAATCGCACTGTACCCAACACCCACTTTGGNNGCGGAAGCCCTGGCCGTGCTGGGCGGCGACGGCATAGTTCAGGCTGAGCAGCCCGGCTTTGGTGTAGAGGGTGAGCCCCGCACCTATACCCAGGGGAAGGTCGCGCAGGTAGTCGCCTGTTCCCTTTTGTTCGTACCATCCGCCGTCGGCGAAAACCTGGAAAAAAGTGTTTTTGTCCAGAAACCAGCGGATTTCCCCGCTCAGGAAAGCATAGGCGGAGGCCCGCAGCGACTGCTCGTCCACACCGCGCAGGCTGTGCAGGCCGCCCAGGCGGAAAAGGTCGCTTTCGTACAATGTGCGGTCCGCTTTCCATCCGCCTTCAAAACGTTGGGCGACCGCCCAGCGCCTGCCGACGGGGATGTAATACGCTTCCTGCACTTTCCCCCGTATGGCAAGGGTGGCGGCGCTTTCCGAAAGTGCGCGTTTTTGCCCGGCCTCCCCCTGTAGATCCAGCAGGTAGCCCCGGCGGGGAATGCGTGCGTCATCGGTTTTGCCCAGATGAAGGCGCAGTCCATACAGTCGGATGAGGTAATCGCTTATGCCATCGGAAGATGCGCTGTTTTGCGTGGAACGGCTGGTTTCATAGCGGTAGCTTGCCTGCAGGTATTGCTGTCCCCACAGCTGGTAGCGTATGCCTATCGGCAAGGAAAGGGTGTAGTAGTCCGTGTCGTTTTTCAGCAGGGAAAACTGCCCGTTCAGTCCGAAAGGGGTGCGCAGCAGGCAGGGGAAATCCGCCTCGCATTGCAGGCTTTGCCGCCCTTGCTGCGGATGCTGCCAGTCGAGTGCGAAGCTTTCCCCCCGGGCGAAGGTGTTGGCCAGACGGAGCTGCAACTGCCCGTAAGCCTGCAGGCCGGCGGTTCCGTCTTTCTGGGAGAAGCCGACGAAACCGTCAAAGGTGTTGGCTTCTTTCTTGTCCGCATAAAGGTAGAGAGCCGCCGCCTGTTCGGTGAAAGAAGGGGAGGGCGGACGGATCAGCTGCAGGTAGGGCAAGGCGGTCAATGCCGCTTCCGCCTGGCGGACGGCCTTTTCCCGGTAGGGGTGTCCGGGACGTATTTTCAGGTAGGGGTACAGGAAACGGTGGGAAAGGCGGGCGTTGCCTTTCAGCACGATGCTGTCCCATCGGATAAGGGCGTTGGCGATAACACGCAGCTCCGCTATGGGCAGGCCGTCCGGTGAAAGGCTGTCTGCGGGAAGGCGGTATGTCCGGATTTCGGCGAAAGGATAACCGTGGTCCTCCAATAGGCGCAGGCATTGCTCCGCGTATGCCGGAAGGCTCGTGACGGTATAGGGGTGGGAGAGCCGGGGCCATTGGGCGGAAAGGAAATTCAGGGTGTCGGGGCGGTGCAGCCTCACTGAAAGCGAGTCGCGCCGCTGTCCGGATACGGGCAGGCAGCTTGCGGCGGCAAGCAGCGCCACACACAGGACGATTCGCTTGGGGAAGGGACCGCTCCTCATTCGAAACGATAAAAATACTGGTTAGCCTTTTTTTTGTAGAAGGGGCGCAGTTGCGGGGGGACGGTCTTGTACATTTCCGTCTGCCGCTGCTGTTTCTGCTGCTGCTGTATCCAGTCGGGCGGCGGCGTGCGCTGCATGTCGCGCCCTTGCCTGGACTCACGCTGATTGTCTTTTTCCCGCTGCATTTCCGCCCTTTCGGATTGCAGCATGCGGGTGGAGATTTCGCGTTGCCGCTCAATGGTTTCCCTGTTCAGTATCTTGTTCACCAGCTCCTTTTCTGTCTCCTCCATGGCCTTCATGGCGCGTTGCAGGTTGGCCGCCTCGTTGGAACGCCCTTCTTTCTGCAGTTGGGAAATCTTCTCCTGCGTCATGCGGCGGATAGCCTCCTGACGGGCCGCCATACGGGCGAACTGTTCGCTTTGCGAGCCTTGCTGCCCCGGTTTTTTGCCGTTGGCGGAAGGCTGGGGGGAACCGCCCTGCTGCTTGCGCATTTCCTCCAATTGCTTGTTCAGCTGTTCCTGCATTTCGCGCAGGGATTTCGTGTCATTGGAAGGCTTGTTGCCGCCGCTGCCGCCTTGGGAGCATTGCTGCCCTTTTGCGGAGGGCTTCCCTTTTCCGCCGCTTTGCTGCTGTTGCTGCTGCATCTTGTCGATGGATTCCGCCAGCATGAGCGCGAGGTCGTTGAGAGCGGTCATGACATACTGCTGCTTGGTAACCGCGTTGTTGAAAGTGCGCGGCTTGTAGCTATAATACATATAGGCAGGCTCCTGGCTTTGGTTGATGGCCTCCATGATTTGCCGCTGCGCATCGTTGATTTTGGATATTTGTTTTTGGATAAAAGGCTTGACGGCCTGTTGCCGGCGGGCGACGGCGGAAATGCTGTCCCCAATCATGCGGAGGTTGTCTTTCAGCAGGAACTGCTCCCTAAGCACCTCCTTGACACCGGGATCCTGCAGGTTCATGCGGGAAAGCTGCTTCATCAGCTTTTCCTGCTGGAAGGAGGTTTGCACAATGCGGTTCAGGATTTTGCGCACGCTTTGGATGTCCTCGGCCATCTCCTGCTGCTGGCTTTGGCGCATCCCGTCCTCCAGCTGCTGCCGCATCTGGTGGATTTTCTCCCCGGCTTTCTGCTGGTGCTGGGAAGCGGGCTGCCGCTGCTGCTTTTTCAGCTTTTCCCCGGCTTGCTTCATCTCCTCAATAATCTCTTCCGCCGATTTTTTTTGATCGGGCAGGAGATAGGGGTCTTCCATGTTTTTGTCCGTTTCCTGCAGCTCCTCAAAATCCTTTGCCAGTTGCTTGAAGGCTTCCTGTAATTGTTTCTGCTTGGTTTCCAGTTCTTCCGTCTTGCTCTTTTTGTCTGCGGTCTCCTTGGACAGCTCCAGCTGCTGTTCCGCCAGCTTGTCCGCCTGCTCCAGCGCCTCCTCCATTTTCTGCTCCCATTCCAGGCGTTTGAAAAGCGCCAGGTTCTGGTCCAGCTGTTTGTTCAGCTCTTCCGTGGAGAGGCGGATTTTCTCCAGGGCCTCGTTGAGTTTTTCCTTGTCAATGTTTTTTTCCATCAGCCGCTGCATCTCCATCAGGGTTTGCTTCATTTCGTCCGTAAGCAGTTCTTCCATGCGCTGCTGCAGCTCCTCTTGCTTTTTCAGTATCTCTTCGGAAACGGTCTCGTATTGTTCCTCCATTTCCTGCTGCCGTTTCTGGGCTTCTAAGGCTTCTTCCATCTCTTTGCGCAACTCCTGCCATTGCTTCAGCATGTCTTTCAGGGCCTTTTGGTCTTCCCAGGAGGCATCCTTCTGCCCAACCATCTTCTTCTTCAGGTCGTCAATGCGTTGGAGCAGGTCCTCGTTGCTTTTCATGGCTTGGGAAAGCTCCTCCTTGGTCTGGCTTTTCACCTGCTCGGACTGCTCCCTGATCTCCTCCGGGGTGGGCATGCGGAAGCTCGTGTGTTGGGTGCGGCTGCATTTGCTTCCGTTGATGCCGTCATTGTCCCATACTTCAAAACAGTAGTGCAGCTCATCGCCCAAATTTAGTGAAAGGGATTGTGCGTCAAAATAATAGTAGAAATCCTGAGCTTGTATGCCGGCTTGGAAGGGCAGGTCGGTGCGGGTCGTCTTCCGGACGGTGTCCTTGCCGTTGGTGACGTAGCAGGCGAAATGCAGACGGGTGAATCCGTAGTCGTCCCGTATGCTTCCCTTGAAATAGAAACGGTCGAAGTAAAGGGAGTCTTTGCTGGTTTCCACGCGGATTTCCGGATAGGCGTCGGGAATCACGCTGATGAAATACTGCAAAGAGTCCGGATTGGTCAGGTGGCGGTTCCTTCCGCAAAGCGTGTAGGAGAAGTCACTGTGTGCGGTCATGCGGCAGCTGCCCTGACCGTTGGTGCAGGGGACGCGGACGGGACCGTTGTCAAAGCGCATCAGCACCTCGTCGGTGTGCGCGGTGCGGAACTTCCATTCGATGCGGGTGCCCTGGGGCACGGTGATGCTGCCGTTATTGTCCACGGTCTCGTCCATTTTGTGCAGGTAGGCAGGATAGTGCAAATGCACGGAAAAGTGCAGCAGATTGGGTTTGGGCAGCACACGTATGCGGTATTCCGGCGATCGGGTCTCCTCTCCGGAGAAGCGGATGCGGGTGTCGGCCCTCAGGTTCTTGAGCTCGTATTCGAAATCGATAGGGGACAGTCTTTCCATGCGGTAGCGTATACCGTCCACTTCCGCAAAGGCTTCCTCCGGCGTTTCCTTTCCCTCCACTTTCACACGCAGGCGCAAATCGCTGTTCTGCACCACGGTGTCTGTCGGGTTCAGCCAGGTGAAGCGGTAAGGTGCTGGTTTGGCAAAAGGGGTGTGATGGTGCAGTATGCGGTGCGCCGGGCCGGTGAAAAGGTCGGTGTTCCACAGCAGGAGCAGGCCGATCAGCAATGCCGGAGCGATGGCGTATTTGAGGAAGGACAGGCTTTTTTTGAAATTTATGGCGCGTTGGAAGCGGAAAGGCCGCATGAGCGCCGTGCGTTTTTCGATGGCGGCGAGCAGCAGCTCCCGCCCCGGCTGGTCAAGGGCGCTTAAGGAATGCAGCTGCAGGGTGTTCAGCAGCTTGTCGTCGATTTCGGGAAAGCGTTTGCCGATAAGGATGGCGGCTTCTTCGTGGCTGAGGCGGCGCAGCCAGCCTTTTTTCCGTGCGAACGGAATCAGTATCATGCCGGTCAGCACGCCAAGGTTCAGCAGCAGGAATCCGTAGAAAATCAGGGTGCGTGCAAGCGTGTTGCTGTATGCGTAGTATTCGAAAAGGGAAATCAGCAGAAACAGCGTCAGGAAAATGGCGGCAAAGAGGATTCCTCCGCGCAGCATCAGGTTGTCGTAATACTTGCGGATAAACAGCTCCAGTTTTCCAATCAGTTCATTCTCGTTGGCTTTCACGTCCTTTCTGCTTTTTATGCAAATGTCGCAAAGAAATGCAAAGTTACATGAAATCCGGACACGGATGCCAAACAGACGAATAAAAAATGACAGCGTTGGCGCAACACAAGATGTTTTTCCTGAAACAGGCGTGACCGCGCAAAAAAATCGTGAAAAGTGAACGGATACGCAAAAGGTAAATCACAAAAGCGTGTTGAAAAAAGAGCGTGGCCACCCTTGGGCGGATTGCGCAATAGAAAGTATTTTTGCAGGAATGTTGTTTATAATAGGTAAAAAACATCAGAAAAACATGCAGAACAGAAAAACAGGATTGATCAGTGTTTTGTGCATGGGCTTGTCGCTTTTCGCATGCAGCGGCCTATTTGCGCAGAAAACCCAGACCTTTGTGTCGCCCGATGCCGAATGGAAGGCGGCGGGCGAACTTTATGACATGCAGCAGTATGGCGCCGCGAAGCATGCGTATATGCAGCTGCTGAACGCGGAAAAGGACCTGCATAGCGTGCAGCGGGAGGAGGCGCTTTACCATGCCGCCATTTGCGCCTGCCGTCTTTACCACAAGGACGCGGACGCCCTTTGCCGGGAATTCACGGATCTGTACCGTGAAAGCGTCCATTGCAGCGAAGTGTATTGGAATCTGGCCAATTACCGTTTCAACAGCAACAGCTATGCCTTGGCGCTGCTGGCCTATGAGCAGGTGGACGAACACGGCCTGGACGAGGACAGCCGGCTGGAATATTATTTCAAGAAGGGCTATTGCTATTTCGCCCGGGGCGGTTACGACGAAGCCAAGCCCCTGTTTGCGGAAGTCAAGGAGACCGGGAGCAAATACAACCGCAAGGCCTTGTTCTATTATTCCCATATCCTCTATCTGGAGCGCAACGCCCGTTCCGCATTGGAGGGCTTTGAACGCTTGCGGGCGGAGGAAGGCTATGACGCCATCGTCCCCTTTTATATCGCGCAGCTGCATTATTCCTTGGGCGAATACGCCAAGGTGACGGAGGAGGCGGAGGAGCTGCTGGCCAAGAGCACGGAGAAGCGTGTGCCCGAAATCCATCGCATTGTGGCGCAATCCCATTACCTTTTAGGCCATTACAAAGAGGCTATCCCCCACATGCAGGCCTATTTCTCCAAGGTGGAGATGGCCACTTGCGGGGACTATTACAGTCTGGGCTATTGCTATTACAGCGAAAAACGCTACGAGGAGGCCCTTTCCTGCCTTACCCGCGCCATCTGCCGCAACCAGGACTCCCTGAACCAGCAGGTGTATTTTATTATCGGCGACTGCTACCTTCATACCGGAAGGAAGGAGTTTGCCGCGAACACGTTTTATGCGGCCTACGAGCTGAAAAAGGACCCTTACCTGACGGAGGACGCGCTCTACCTCTATGCCGAACTGCAGTACGAACTGTCGGCCAATCCTTTTTCCAACGCCATTTCCGCTTTTGAAAAATACATCAACGAATATCCGAAGGCGGCACGCCGCAGCAATGCCGAACAGCACCTTTCCGACATTTACCTGACCACGCGGAACTATTCGGCCGCCATCGCCTCCCTGGAGAAAATCACCCACCGCTCCGCCCGTCTGAACGAGGCATACCAGCGGGTGCTCTGCTACAAGGGCATGGAAGTCTACAACGCCGGAAAGTATGCCGATGCCCGCCGTTATTTTGCGAAGTCCATGGACAACAACTACCTTTCGGAAGTGTATTCGCAATGCCTGTATTGGACAGGGGAATCCTATTACCAGGAGGGGGACTGCGCCGCTGCCACCAATGCGTTCAACCGCTTTTTCGCCTCCGAAGGGGCAGCCCGCACAGCGGAGTATCTTCCTGCCTATTACAGTGCGGGGTACGCTCATTTCAAGGAGAAACAGTATTCCCATGCGCTCGGCAAATTCCAGACCTACGAGAACCTCAAGGGCTACGGTGAGGACAAGCGACTGGCATCCGATGTGTACAACCGCATCGGCGACTGCTGCTTCATGCTTTCCGACCTGAACAGGGCGCAGCAGTATTACGCCAAAACCGTCAGCCTGGGCGTGTACGATGTGGACTATGCGCTGTACCAGCGGGCGGAATCCATGGGCGGGCTGTACAAATACGACGAGAAAATCGCCCTGATGGGGCAGTTGCGCGAACGCTACCCCACTTCCGGCTACGCGTCGGACGCGCTGATGGAGATGGCTGACACCTACCTTTCCAAAGGCAATTCCGAGAAGGCCGCGGCGCTCTATACGGACTATGTGCGGGAATATCCGCAGAACCAGCGCATCAAGGAGGTGCTGCTGAAATTGGGCCTGCTGTATTTCAATGCGGAGGATGACGAAAACGCCTTGCGCATCTTCAAGCGGATTGTGCAGGATTATCCCAAGACCAAGGAATCGGCCACTGCGCTGAAAAACATAGAGAACATTTATTCCATCGCCGGCAATGTGGAGGAGTTCTTCGCCTATGTGCGTAATGTCTCCTATGCCAACATCACTCCGGAAACCCAGGACTCCATCACCTATAACTCGGCTGCTGACAAATACTATAACAAGCAGTTCACCGAGGCGGAAAAAGGCTTCGCTTCGTATATTGAGAAATTCCCGGAAGGCGTGTTCGCCACGCACGCGCATTTTTATCTGGCCGAGTGCAAAATGCGGCGTTCCCACGTGAACGAAGCCTTGAGCGCCTACGAATACGTGATCGAGCATCCGCTGGACCAGTTTGAGGCGACGGCGCTGCTGAATGCCGCAGACATCCATACCAAAAACAAGAATTACCGCGCCGCCATTGCCTGCTATCAGCGGCTGCAGAAAATGGACCTGTTGCCATCCACCAAGGAGTCCACGGCCTTGGGCCTGATGCGGGCCTATGTGGCGGATTCCAACGCCAACAGCGCCATTATCATGGCCAAAACCCTGCTGGGTATGGATAAGATTTCCACGGAAGTGAGGGATGAGGCGCATGCGGTCATCGCCCGCTCCTCGGTCTCGCTGAAAGACTGGCAGCAGGCCGGAAGGGAGTTCGATTGGCTGGCCCGGAACTCCAAATCGGAATACGCCTCCGAAGGCTTGTATATGCTGGCCAATATCGAATACCTGCAAGGCAATCTGGACCAGGCGGAAAAGAAGGTGTTCGAGGTGCTGGTCAACATCGCATACGAATACTGGTCGGTGAAGAGCTATATTCTGCTTGGAGACATTTATGCGGAGAAAGGAAACACCTTCCAGGCCAAGCACACCTACCTCAGCATTATCGACAATTACGACGGGGAGGAGCTGCGCACCCTGGCGTTGAACAAGTACAATTCCCTGCTGGCCAAGGAGGAGGCCGCTGACAAGCAGCTGCAGCAGTTGCAGGAGGATTTGGACAAGCAGAACAATAATATTGAATTAGGCAATTAGTTAGAACATAGAGAAATGAAAAGATACCGCGTTATGCACAGAGCTTTCGTCATCGCTTGCTGCCTGCTTTGCCTTTTGGCGGCGGCTGAAGTGTCCGGACAGTCCCAGTACGATGTCGTCGTGAAATCGGCTTTCAGTCCGGTGATCCAAGATGCGCAGAAAAAACTGTCCTTTCCCGCTCAGATTAGAGATACCGTGAAGCACCTTCCGGTATTTGACTATTCGCTGCAGGTGCATCCCTACCAGACCCGCTTCGAACCGGATCCCATTATCGCACCCCGGGTGGGGAAAGACAAAATCTCCCGCCTGTACAAGCATTCGGTCAAGGTCGGATTCGGCTATCTCCAGCCCTTGCTGGCGTATGACTTCAATTCCCTGCGCTCCACCCGGCAGGCGTTCGGCGTGCATGTGTACAGCCACGCCTCCTTCGACCAGGTGAAGGCCAGCGCGAATTCCCACTATGCGGAAAACACCGTGTCCGTGTATGCGGAGCAATACCGCCCCCATTTTGTGTTCAGGGAGGAGGCTTCGTATGCCTTTGACTGGTTCCATTGCTACGGTTATCCCGCCGATTCCCTGAAAAAGCGGTTCGGCTGGTCACAGCCCGCTTCCGATATTGTTCGCTCCTACCACAGGGCGCATGCCGGCATGCTGGCGTACACGCCCGCGACCAAAAAGAATGTCGCGTGGCAGCAGCGTTATGCCGGAAGCTACGACATGCTGTACGACAATTTCCATTCCATGGAGCATCTGCTGCATGCGGAGGCCGGGCTGAACAAGCGCCTGATGTTCTCCAGGGTGGACATGCTGCGTCTGGGCGGTGTGCTGTCCGTAAACTACGGGCACAACGACTGGCATCTCTCCTCCAGTAAAAAGGATTCATGGGTGATCGACTTTCATCCGAGCGTGCAGTGGGAGGAAGGCAATCTGAAACTGGATGCCGGTGCGGCATTCGCGGTCGGTTTGCTCAACAGCGAATCCACCATAGGGCTTTTCCCCAAAGTGAACGCCACCTGGAATCTGGTGCCCGGAGTGCTTGCTTTTTATGCGGGAGCGGACGGGGAGCTGGAGAAAGACAGCTATCAGGAAATCTCCAAGGAAAATCCTTTCCTGGTGCCGGAGTTTGACGTAGGTATAGACCATATATACCGTTTGTTTGTGGGCACTAAAACCAATCTTTCCCAGCGTCTTTCCTTTGGCGCCAAGATAGGCTGGGAGAACCATTCGGAATTCATGTATTTCATGCCGGACACCTCCGTGACGGCCGTGGTGGACACCCACAATCTCCGCCTGTACCATATGTTTGATCTCGGGGATGCCAAGGTCTCCCTGGCCAATCTTCATGTGGATGCCGGCTACCGTTTCAAGGAGGCGTTTTCCATAGGCGTGGATTTTGATTACTATAGTTATATGACGGACGATACGGTGACCTTGTATTACACGCCCCAGTATGTCTTGGGGATTTCCGCCGACTATACGCTGAAACAGAAAGTCACGCTCGGCTTGACAGCCACCTGGAAGGATGAGATGTACACCCCTGTGTTTGATGAGGGGAAAGTTGTAGGCAAGGAGGAGCTGCCGCTGTGGTTTGACGTGAGCCTGAACGCCGAATACATCTGGAGCCACCGTTTGCGCTTCTTTATGGATTTGAACAATCTTCTGGGACGGAGCAATCCCATATACGCCTATTATCGCACCGAACGTTTCAATTGCCTGTTCGGGATGAAATACATTTTCGGTGGGGAATAGCATGTATTTAAAGGAAATACAGCTCATTAATTTTAAGAACTATGCGGAAAGCCGCTTCGGTTTTCTGCCGGGTTTGAACGCCATCAGCGGAAAAAACGGTGTCGGCAAGACCAATCTGCTGGACGCGGTGCATTACCTTTCCATGTGCAAGAGCTATTATACCGCCACCGACCAGCAGAACATCCGCCACGGCACGGATTTTTTCGCCATCCACGGCGTGATGACGGAGGAGGAAAGCGAGGCGAAGTTGTCGTGCATACAGCAGCACAATGTGCATAAAGTTTTTAAAATCAACCAAAAGGAATACGAACGCCTGTCCGACCATATCGGACGCTTCCCCTCGGTGATGATTTCCCCTTACGATCAGGATTACATCCAGGGCGGAAGCGAGGCGAGGCGGCGCTATTTCGACAGCGTCATCTCCCAGTACGACCGTACCTATTTGGATGCGCTGGTGCAGTACAACAAAGTGCTGCTGCAGCGCAACGCCCTGCTGAAGCAGTCCTACGAGCGTTCGTCGCTGCATGCGGAGGATTTTGAAATATGGGACGACCGTCTGGTGCATTTTGCGGAATGCANNGGCGCCAGCTTTTCCTGAAAGACTTCCTGCCGGTGTTCCTCCATTATTTCCAGCAGGTCGCAGACCAGGATGAAGTGGCGGACATCCAATATGCCAGCGCCTTGGACCAGGAATCCCTGGCGGACATGCTGCGCGGCTGCCTGCAGCGCGACTATTATGCCGGGCATACCACCTGCGGCATACACAAAGACGATTTTGTCTTTCTGATGAACACCTATCCGGTCCGGAAATACTGCTCCCAGGGACAGCGTAAAACCTTCCTGATCGCCTTGAAATTAGCGCAGTTCGCCTATATAAGGACGGTGAAAAGGCAAAAGCCTCTGCTGCTGCTCGACGATGTGTTCGACAAATTGGACGAACGCCGCGTGCAATGCCTCACCCAGCTGGTGGCACAAGACCAGTTCGGACAGGTCTTCCTGACCGACACCCATGCGGAACGCCTGCGGGCGATTTGCGAGGCGACGGGCAAGCCCTTCCAGTCCGTGGCGTTGGAATAGCGCTTTTAATGTATAGGGGGCGGATCCTTTTAGCGCTCCAGTTCCCTGAGTCCGGCTTCCAGCTTGCGGATTTCTGCCGCCGCATCGGTGGCGCTGTCGTAATGGATGGCGCGGAATGGTTCAAGCAGCTTTTGGATCTTTTTTGCCTGAGCCGGTGTGGCTTTTTCCGTCAGCAGACGGATTTTCTCGTAATCCTGTATGCCTTGGGCCAGGCGTTCGAAACGAATGCTGCTGCCGGTCGGATACACCAGATAGCAGTCTCCGGCCGGCCATTTCCCGAAACGGCTGTCTGTGCAGGGCTGCTTCACCCAGCTGTTGTACGCCCAGCGGAGGTATCCGTCAAAGCCCAGTGCGGCGGCGTGAATGCCTATCCACGCGGCTTCGGCAGGAGGGGAAAACGTGAACGTGTTCGGACGGGCGGGCGAGCTGCACGTATAGAAAGTGGTGCGCAGCTTGTCGTTGCGGCGGGATTCAATAACATGGGAAGGAATGCCCGCGTGGTCGTAAATCAGGCTGATGTCGTACATCAGCGGCACCAGTTTCTCTATTTCCGGAGAATAGTTGACGGCTCCTTTGATGCGGAATCCGGGATCTGCCCGACGCACGATGTCAAATGCGGCGCGGAACTGTTCCATGGGACGTTCGTCCATGGCGATGCAGCAGCGTTCGAACCAGCCTTTGGCCTTCAGGTGCTTGGCGAAATCGGCCAGGAAGGGAAGAATGTAGTCCTCGTAGGCTTGCTCTCCCGGTTTGCAGGCGATGTGCTGCAAGGTGCCGCTGGCCATGTCCAGGTATTCAAACGTATATCCCCAAGGGACAATAGTGTAGCAATCAATCTGTTCGGTGACACCGCAGGAGAACATGAACTCCACCCAGCGGTCAAACACCTGGTAGTCGTAGCGCCAGCTTCCATCTATGTTTTTCATTTTCACGATCATGCTTTCAAACGGGTCTTCGGTCTGGCTGTTCCAGGGGTGCTGCATGATGCTGGTGGTGATGACTTTGCCTCCGGTTTCCGCATAGCGTTCCATAAGGGGGCGCAGGCGCTTGAAATGCTCCTCGCTCCAGAGGGGCGTTTCAAAATAGCGTGCCACGGCATAGGGATTCTGCCACAGGTCCAGATGGAATTTCCAGTCTTTGGGTTCTGGGAGAACGTTGTTGCTGACAATCAAGGTGTAGTGGAGCTCTTGCAATCCTCCGGCGTAGGTGACGCGCACGCTGCCCGTGTATTTCCCGGCTTCGGCGTCTCGGGGTACAGCTATGCTGATCCAGACCGGGCGCACCGTTCGTCCGGCCACTTCGCAGCTGGGTTGGGGATCCAGACGGTCCGCCATCAGAAAGGAGTCTTTCCGGTTTCTGAAATCGTCAGTCAGCACATAATGAACGCTATAGGTCTGTACACATTCGGCCGGAATGCGTTTGCCGCTGCCTGTCAGGTCACCGGCTTCCACCCTAATCCGTGTGCTTTCCGGACAGGCGAAAACCGCTTGGGCGTTGGTTCTTTCCCCCTTCCAGGCGTGCAATACGGGAGGCTTTTCGGCGGAGGGAAGCTGGCATTGTGCGTAGCGGATGTCCGTGGAACCCCAGAAAAACAGCGGTTGCTGCAGCTTGTTCCAGGCTTCCTGCGGCCCCGGCTTGGGATCCGGCAGCTCCTTTGGGAATGTTTGCGCCCCGGCTGTGGATAAGAGGCAAGGCAGGAGAAAAACGCTTAAATACAATAGAAAATGCTTCATGGTATGCTGTGTTTTCAAAAATGCTTACTAGGAGTATGTTGGCTTGTCTTCGGGAGAATGCGGATAAGTTCGCTTTTGTCGCCGCATTCCTGCAGCAGGCTTTGTACGTTTCGCTGCAGTATAGGGTGTGTCCATTCGGGACAAATGTCGCACAAGGGCTGCAGCACAAAGCGGCGCTCCTGCATCAGCGGATGGGGGAGGGTCAGCCGCTCGTTTTGCAGCGCCAGGTCATTATAGGCAATCAGGTCAATGTCCATGGTGCGGTCGTGGTAGATGCCGTTT
>DBVK01000090.1:0-361 GCA_002308135.1 Bacteroidales bacterium UBA1266 | reverse complement strand
CTTTGTCAGCACCGCCGCTGCCGCATTGGTGAAGGCATGCTTGGATTCGAAGCCCCATGGCGCACTTTCGTAGTACGGTGAAACCGCTGTCACGCGCCCGACCTTTTCCTCCAGCAGCAGCCAGAGGCGGTTGAAATTTTCCAGCGTGTTGCCGAGGTTCCCCCCGACGGAAACCAGCAGCCTATTGGATTTTCCCATTCAGAATGACGGTTTCCACTTTGTTGCTGCCGTATGCGTAAGGCATGAACTCATAGGTGGGGATGGGTTTGGTGATATAGATGTTGGCGGTTTTCCCCCTGGCGATGCTGCCGAGTGTTTCAACGCAATCCATGGCGTAGGCCGTGTTCAGGGTGGTGGCGTT
>DBVK01000010.1:3243-3521 GCA_002308135.1 Bacteroidales bacterium UBA1266 | reverse complement strand
ACCTACCAGTTCGGAAACACGATGGCGCGTCCCGAAACGAAGAGACCGCAGGACACCTCCACCGGTTACGAGGATTCCTATGACATGTAGCTTTTGCTGCGAAAAAATACGGAAAAAAACGTCCGGGAAAAACCCGAAAAAGGGGGGATGGATTTGTAAAAATATAATGTACAATAGATTGGAGTGTACAAAAAAAATATGAAAAAAAAGTGGGCGCATGTCTAAAATGACTACTTTTGCACATCAAACGTGATTGCCCAATGGTGTAATGGTAGCAC
>DBVK01000010.1:0-3209 GCA_002308135.1 Bacteroidales bacterium UBA1266 | reverse complement strand
AAGGCTTCAGCAATGAAGCCTTTTTTTTATGCCGGCGCCTGGGAGGCAAGGATGCCGCAGGTGGTGTGAGGAGTCGCTTAAGGGCGCCAGGGCGTTTCCGCTCAGTAGCGGTATTTCTCCTTCCACCATTGGCGCAAACGCAGGCGCAGCTCGTTTTCGCGGGTGTTGTCACCGGGTTCGTAAAAGCGGGTGCCTTGCAACTCCGGCGGCAGGAAATCCTGTTCCACAAAATTGCCTTTGAAATCGTGCGCGTATTTGTAGTTTTTGCCGTAGGAAAGCTCCTTCATGAGTTTGGTGGGTGCGTTGCGCAGGTGCAACGGCACCGGCAGGTCTTTGGTCTGTTCCACCACGGCCAGCGCCTTGTCAATGGCCAGGTAGGAGGCGTTACTCTTGGGTGAGCAGGCAAGGTATACTGCCGTTTGTGAGAGAATGATGCGGGCTTCCGGCATCCCGATGACCGTTACCGCCTGAAAGCAGTCCGAGGCCAGCAGCAGGGCGTTGGGATTGGCGTTCCCTATGTCTTCGGAAGCCAGGATAAGCATGCGGCGGGCGATGAATTTGGGGTCTTCTCCACCAGCGATCATACGGGCCAGCCAATAGACGGCGGCGTTGGGGTCGCTGCCGCGGAGGGATTTGATGAAAGCGGAAATGATGTCGTAGTGCATTTCTCCGCCTTTGTCGTATATTTGGAGGTTCTGCTGGATGATTTGCTGCACCGTTTGGTTGTCCAGGCGGATTTCCCCTTCCCCACGGTCAGCCAGGGTGTTGGCGCAGAGTTCAAAAGCATTCAGCAATTTGCGGGCGTCTCCGCCGGAGATGTGGAACAGCGCATCGGTCTCGTCCACGCGGATGGGACGTTCCAGCCGTTTGCACATGGTCTCAAGGGCGCGGTCCAGTATGCTTTTCAGGTCCTCTTCCTCCAGCGGTTTGAGGATATACACCTGGCAGCGGGAGAGCAGGGGGGAGATGACTTCAAAGGAAGGGTTTTCCGTGGTGGCGCCAATCAGGGTGACAATGCCGGCCTCCACGGCGCCCAGGAGCGAATCCTGCTGGTTTTTGCTGAAACGGTGGATTTCATCGATAAACAGAATGCAGGAGGTGGGGACTTGACGCGCTTTTTCAATGACATCGCGCACGTCCTTGACACCGGAGTTGACGGCGCTTAACTTGAAGAAGGGCCATTGCAGCTTGTTGCTGATCAGCAACGCCAGGGTGGTTTTCCCCACACCGGGAGGCCCCCAGAAAATCATGGATGGGATTTTTCCGTTTTGTATGGCCTGACGCAGCATGGCGCCTTCACCCAGCAGCTGCTTCTGTCCGGCGTATTCTTCCAGGGTGTGCGGACGCATGGCCTCGGCCAGCGGTATATGCAGTTTGTCCATGTCAGCGTTGGATTTGGTCAAAATTCTTTCCGAAAACCGCATTGGTCTTTGACATGCTGACAAAGGCGGTTTTGTCGGTTTGGGTGATGATGCGCATCAGTTGGGGTTTGTCCTTGCGGTGTATCAGCACCAGCAGCACATCGCTTTCCTGATGGCTGTAGGTGCCCGTCCCTTTCAGGAAGGTGGCGCCGCGTTTCATTTCCTTGTTTATCCTTTCCGCGATTTCCGCGTTTTTGGAGGAGAAAATCATGAACTGGTAGGTCTGGCGGAAACCGTCCAAAAAGTTGTCGGAGGAGAGGGGGTACGCCAGCATGACCACAAAGCTGTACACGAGCTTCTCCACCGAGCCGACCACAAGGTAGGAGCAGGCGATGATCACGATGTTGATGTACATGGTCACCTTGCCGTAGGCCACGCGACGGAATTTGCCGATAATCATGACAATAATGTCGGTGCCTCCGGTGTTCCCCCCGTGGTTGAGCGCTACAGAGACTCCCCATCCGGCGAGGAAGGAACCGATAAGGGCGCACAAGAAGGTGTCCTCCACCAAGGGCGCGGTGAACATGGGCTGGAAAATGGCAAAGCATGCCGAAACAATGCCGGTGCATATACCGGTGGTGATGCAGAAACGCGTGCCCAGTATTTTCCATGCCACAGCGATGAAAATGCCGTTAAGGACAAGGGTGGACAGGGCAACCGGAATACGGTGGTCCGCAAAATAAATCAGGGAGGCTATGCCGCTCACACCGCCGCCGGTCAGCTCGGAAGGAAGCAGGAACGCGCTCCATCCGAAGGCGAAGACCGCTAATCCGACGGTGATGACCAGATAGTTTTTCAGGATGTCCAGGAAAGATGCAAAAGGTTTCATTGTTTATAAATCATACGGGTTATAGTTCCGGTCGGGGTTTGGCAGCGTAGCAGGTAGCTTCCGGCGGGCAGTGTTTGGACGGACAAGGCGGTTTCCGTCCGGAAGGGGCGCTGCTCCATAAGCATGCGTCCGTTGAGGTCCCACAATTGGCACAGATGCAGTTCCTGCCCGTCGGTGCGGATGTGGAGCATGTTCTGTGCAGGGTTGGGATAGCAGTACAGCCCGCTTTCTGGCTTTCCGCTGATGACGGACTGGGTGGAATCCTCGTACAGGCGGTAAAGCACGCTCACCATGGAGGTATGGAAGGAACCCAGGCTGTCCGTGCTGTGGTGGTAGGGGACATGGAGGTTGGTTTCGTGCAGGTGCCAGCCCCTGCGCCTGTCATACATTTCGTGTCGGCTGGTGTCCCCGTTCCCTTCGAAATTGATGGAGTTCCGGGTACGGTAAAGCCCTTCCCATTCCTTTTTTGTCTGATCCCAGTTGGCATAGTAGGCTTCCAGCAGATTTCCCCAGGGGTCGTATTCCCAGGTAAGCATGGCGTTGTTCTGCCATTGCTGGGAGTCAATCTTCCACTGGGCTGTCGTTTCGGAAAGCAGGCGGCTGTCCTCATCGTAGGTGAAGCCGGTCATGCGGTTGTTTATCCATTCCTTGTTGTAGGGTGTCTGGAAGGTTTGGAGCGTCATCCTGCCCTTGCTGTCGTAGGTGTTGCTGTACCGTTCGCTTTTCACCCATTCCTCATCGCCCCTGCTCCATGCGTAGAGCGTTTTGACCGTGAGCAGTCTGGCGGAATCATAGGTGTAGAAGAAGTGCTTTTCGTTGTTCCAGCGTTCATCGGCGCAGGACCATGTCCAGGTCTGCAGTTCCGACAGCATGCCTGTGGAATCGTAGGTGTACACATAATGCAGCCAGAATTCCCACTCCAGTTTGGGCGGTCCGCCGTGGGTGTGGTTCCAGTTCTC
>DBVK01000136.1:8594-8785 GCA_002308135.1 Bacteroidales bacterium UBA1266 | reverse complement strand
TCCTCAAACAGCGGCAGGTCGCCCGAAAAGCAGTAGTAGTAGGTGGCCACAACGGCCACACCCGCCAAGGTGTAAAGCAGGGGGTAGAGCGAACGCCGCTCCTTATAGTGTATCTGATGGGTGGTTATGTGCATCCCTATTGCCAGCAACAGCAGCAGGACCGGTATCACAATCGGGTGAAGGCCCAACGG
>DBVK01000136.1:8136-8559 GCA_002308135.1 Bacteroidales bacterium UBA1266 | reverse complement strand
GTCATCGGCGCATTGGCGTTGATGTAGTCTGAAAGTAACTGTAAGATCATAAGGTTTTTATGGTATTAATAGTTAATTATTGTTTATCTTACGTATCAAGCACATAGTCTGTTTCCGTTAGAACAACTGCAAACACATTTATTTCAGCGCCACCTGAATTCAATACGTTATCACCTGAAAAAACAACTATTGGTTTTCACTCAATTTCCCAAGAATTGCCGCAATTTGCGGACGAAGCGAAGGAAGTTCCTTGATGGCTGTTTTCCATGCTGTTTCAGCATCAATATTATAGTAATCATGTACCAGTACATGACGCATGCCTATCATGGCAATCCAGTCAATCTCAGGATACTGTTTTTGCAATTCTTTGGTAATGTTATTAGTGGCTTCACCTATTATCTCAATATTCTTCACCACAGCAAA
>DBVK01000136.1:446-8117 GCA_002308135.1 Bacteroidales bacterium UBA1266 | reverse complement strand
TTCCTTCAAGGAAAGAAGCCACATTGTCTATAGCCATAAGAATATGTTCCAATCGTCCCGGATCTTTAGGCTTTTCTCTCATATATCAACTTTTTGTCTTGGTTAGCGGTTTTTTCAGCATAAGGAAGCAATGTCCCGTCCTCAACCAGATCCACTTTTTTCCCGATTTGATCGGATAAATCAAGCATCATACGAACATATTTCATCAAACCGATGTCAGCGTGACTGTGGTCAAATCGGACGAGTATGTCCACATCGCTTTCCGGAGTCTCTTCACCACGTGCGTAAGAGCCGAAAATCCAAGCCTTCAGCACCGGTTGGGTGGCAAAAAAATCACGGATAGACTGTATCATCTTATCATCCATGGTGTTTCAGTTCTTTTTTTGTAACGTGTCAAAATGTGTTTTATTGCGTTAAGTCTTACCATCTGCACCTTGTAGATTCAATACACGAACTCACAAATGTGATGATGCGTTCCTGCTCCGTGGGATGCGGATAACCCTCATCCCAAATATAAGTGTCCGTGCAAGTGCTTGATGAATTCTTGTTTAACATGTTAATTATTTTATAATTCCAAATATCCAATCCATTAATTTTATTTCAGCACCACCTGAAGCATGGATCGGCTGCGCTGCTCCATCATCACCTTGCGCCCTTTGAGATAAGGGGCAAGACTGTCCGCCGTATAATGGCGGATACTGAGCAATTCCACATTCTCGTTGTAGCGCACCACAAATTCCGTCTGCAATTCCGCTATCAGCTGCGGCAGTGTGCTCTTGGCATCCACACAGACGGAAAAACTGATGGCTGAATTCTGCATTACGTTGATTTTCACGTTAAAAAAGGCAAACAAAGCAAAAATGGTGGAAAGGTTCTCCTCTGCAATGAAGGAGAAATCCTTGGAAAAAATGGAGAGCAGCACCTGATTGGTTTTACGGATAAAACAAGGAACCATCTGGTACTCCTTGAAAGAATGAATCACGCTCCCGCTTTCCTCCGGATGAAGAAACGACTTAACATACAGCGGAATGTTTTTATTCTGCAAAGGCTTGATGGTTTTCGGGTGGATTACGCTTGCCCCGTAATAGGCCAACTCTATCGCCTCACGGTAAGGTATCCGCTCCAGTTTGACCGCATCCGGGAAAACCTTGGGGTCGGCATTCAGCAATCCGTCCACGTCCTTCCAAATGGTGACGCTTTCCGCTTGCAGCGCATGGGCGAAAATGGCCGCGCTGTAATCCGAGCCTTCCCTACCCAAAGTGATGGAGAATTTCTCGGGTGTGCCGGCGATAAACCCCTGCGTCAGCAGCAAACGGTCCAGTCCGTTGGGATAATGCTCCTCCAGATGCTTGCGGATTTTGTTCCCCGTTTTTTCCCAATCGACAGAACCTTCCCGGTAATGGTTGTCCGTGCGCACTAGACGGCGGGCGTCCACCCACTCGTGCGCAAGCTGCACCTTCTCCAAATAGGCCGAGACAATGCGGGTGGAGAGAAGCTCCCCGAAAGAGACAATCTGATCGTATTCAAAATCAAAATTATCGCTGTGCTCCTGCTGCAAATACTGCTCCAGGCGGCTGAACAGCTTTTCCGTCTCCCCCGCATAGGCTGCGTAATCCTCCGGCATCAGCTCCTTCAGAATGGTGCGGTGGTCTTCCCGTATGGATTCGAACAACGTCTGCATGTCCGCCCTTTTCTCAAAAAAAGCGGCAGTCAGTTCTTCCAGCCGGTTGGTGGTCTTCCCCAATGCGGAAATCACCACCAAAACAGGCCCATTGGCATGCCTGCGTATGATTTCCACCACATTACGTATGCTCTGCGCATCTTTTACGGAAGCTCCACCGAATTTGAAAATTTTCATTTGCCGCCAGCGTTTGTGGATTCAACATCCCAGCTTCCAGCAGCCGAATGGGTCAACCGGACCTGGATTAAAGGGTATTTTTTCCGGAAATATGCCGCCAGCCTTTCGNNGAACGGTGCTGCCCGCCGGTACAGCCGAAGGATACGGAGAGATGGGTGAAATTCCGCGATTGGTAATTATCCAATGCGTTCTCCACCAAGGATTTCACATGTTCAAAATACACAGCCACACTCCCCTGCCGCTCCAGATAGGCAATCACTTCGGGATGCTGTCCGGTGAGGTGGCGGTAAGCCTCCTCCCTGCCCGGATTGGGAAGGCTGCGGCAATCAAAGACAAAACCTCCGCCATGGCCGCTTTCATCGGGAGGAAGACCCTTTCGGAAAGAGAAACTCCGCACATCCAGGGTCAAAGGTTCCGTGGAAAGGGCTGCAAGCTGTTCGGAGGAGGACAGGGAAAGCAGCACGCTGCGCAAATGCGGGAACGCCACTTCCCATTGGGAGTGTTCCAATAAATAGGTGAGGTTGCGCAAAGCATAGGGCACACTGCCCAAAAAATGGGTTTTACGTTCGTAAAAGCCCCTGTAGCCATACGATCCCATTGCCTGCAATATGCGCACCAGTACAAAAGCCGGATAGTATTTCCGGAACTCTTTCACCGGCCATACCCCTGAAGCTTCCAGCTTCTCCAAATAAAACGCCAGCAGCTCGTCGCGAACCTCCGCCGGAATATCGGCTTTGCCGTCATACAGCAGAGAGGCGACATCGTAAGGCAACGCGCCCTTCCGCCCCCCTTGGTAATCGATGAAATACAACGCCTCCCCTTTCAGCATGATGTTGCGGGACTGGAAATCCCGGTACAGGAAAAAACGGTTTTCCGCCTGCAGCAGAAAGTTGGTAAGCGTCTGAAAATCATTTTCCAGCTTCTGTTCGTCAAAAGGAACGTGAGCCAGTTTCAGGAAATAATACTTGAAATAATTCAAATCCCAGGCAATGGACTGTGCGTCAAAACAATCCCTGGGATAGCACCAGGAAGTGTCCATGCCCTCCGCCCCCTTGGTTTGGAAGACTAGCAGGTTTTGCAGGACCGAACGGTATTTCTCCTTCAGCTCGGGGGTAAAGCCCACACTGCGGCTGCGATAGGCGAACAGCGTCTCATCCCCCAGATCCTCTTCCAGATAAATGTTCTGTGCCAGATCTTCAGCCAAAAGCGCCGGTACCGGCAAACCTTTGGATGAAAAATGGCGGGGAACGGCTAAAAACGCCTGGTTTTCCTTGCTGTCCGCATTATATACCCCAATAACGGAAACCTCCCCCGACCGCATGCGGAAATACCGCCGGGCGGAACCGGAAACGGGCAAAGGGACGATGGCCTCCGCTTCTTTGCCGAAGGTCCTGGAAAAAAGCCTCCTCAAGCTGGTGAAAAGCACTTCCTCCATGTGTGCCTCAGCCTACCTCCAAAAGCTCCACCTCAAACACAAGGGTCGCACCGCCTTTGATCAGCTGGCCGGCGCCCCGATCGCCATAGGCTAAATGGGAAGGGATATAAAATGTGTAAACAGCGCCTTCCCGCATCAGCTGCAAACCTTCCGTCCAGCCGGGAATCACCTNNTCAACGCAAACGAGACAGGACTGTCGCCACGCTCTCTGGAAGAATCGAACACCGTGCCATCCAGCAGGGTGCCGACGTAATGCACTGTAACCGAATCCGTCGCAGCCGGCTTTTTCCCGTTGCCTTCACGAATCACTTTGTATTGCAAGCCGGAAGCGGTCTCCTTCACGCCCTCTTTCGCCTTGTTGGCTTCCAAAAAGGCTTTGCCTTTGGCCTTTTCCTCTTCAACCGCCTTGACATTCCCATGTTCCCTTTCCTGCTGGAACAATTCGAGCTGGCGCTGGATTTCCTCCATATCAAGCAGAAGGGACTGGCGGTTTGTCATGTGCAGAAAACCTTGGGCAAACGCTTCGGCGTCCCATTCGGTGTCGATGTAGTTGCTGCCGATGGCTACACCCATGGCATAGGATTTTTTCTCTAAATCGTTCATTGTCTTTTGGATTATTCTTTGACAAATTTCTTGACAACCGCTCCATCGGCAGTCTCCAACCGGATCACGTACATACCAGCGGACAAACCGTCCAAGGAGATTTCGGAAGTCCGTGCCGTTTTCACGCAACGTCCGTCCATGCTGTAAATACGGGCCATACGGAAACCATCACCGAGCACATGCAGGCAATCGGTCGCCGGATTGGGGACAACGCTGAGCTGTGGTTCGGATTGCAGCCGCGGCAGGGACACAATGTCAAAATTGCCGCTCTGCACCAGGGAAGCGCCATAGGAAACCTCGATATAATTGGTCAGGTTACGGTCGTTGGCCACCACTACGTATGTTTTCTCCCCTTTCTGCAAGGGAATGTCAAAACTGCCCTGCGCCAAACCGTCAAAGCGGTAAAGCGCCTGCTGCATGTTCGCCAGCTGCGCCGCATTCATGACATAGATGTTCAGCGTGGCGGGAGCGCCGGTGCGCTTGTAAAAGGAGGAAGCCTGCCCATCGACAGGATTGGTGCCGACCGTGACATCCCGCGCATCCAGCGTCACCCTGAGGCCGCCTTCGCTCTCAAACACTTCCTGCGTGGAACTCACATCCCTGCGGCTGGCCTTTCCCGGGAACGCAAAAGGGTATTTATAGGTGGTGCCGGCTACCGCGTTGGCATTGACCAGCACATACACCTTCCCCGACTCTTCGGGATAGGAGCCGTATTTCGGATGGTAAATCTTCATATAGTATTTGTTGTCGCTGCCGACCACAGCGCGCACCTTCCCATGGGCATCCGTCCACAAATAGCCGGCGGACAGTATGGAAGGGCTGGTTGAGCTGTACTGGTAATTGGTGGAATAAAGGTTGATACGGGCGCCGTCCACCGCTTTCCCGTCCGCATCAGTCACCGAAATTTCCAACGTACACGCAGGCGTGGTGTTGGTATAGTAATCGGAGACATTGATCAGGGTGCCGTCCGGCACATAGCCCTGCACCAGGGAGCTGGCCCATCCGTAATTTCCGTTGGGCTGCATGTTGGTCATGCCCCAATAGTACGGACGGTTCGGGGAACATCCCCCGCGGAAAAACTCAAAATGGTGCCAGATGCTGTCGCCTCCGTCGTGCATCATGCCCCACACATGGTCATCGCAAAAATCCCCGATATGCATCAGGGGAATCAAAGCGGTACGGGCCGCGGCCGCCACCAGGAGCGCATCCTCGTGGCAGTTGCCCACATGCTTCCAGGCAATCTGATTCGGCTGGGAAGGGCGGTAGTCACTGCTGCTGGTCACATCCATGGGAATGCAGCGGGAACACCAGTTCCCCAAAATGTTCAAAGCGTGGTCGGTGCTTTTCATCTCACGCAAAAAAAACCAGATACGTGTCGTTTCATCCCACAAGTATTCCGGCATCTGCATGATTTCCCCCAGACGGGGAATGGAATCCACCCGCAAGGTGTCTTTTTTTCCCGACGCATCCACCGTCTTGTATCCGGAAATGTTCACCGGACGGTAACTGTAGGCGGAATCGGGATCGGACCAGAGGTATTCCCTCCATCCGTAGCCCCAGGTGCGCTGGCCTGTCGAAGAGGTGTTGTCCTTCACATACACGCCTTCCTGCTCGATTTTCGGCATGACAATGAACATATAGTAGTAATAGCGGTCCACTTCTCTCCAAATGTAGCTTCCGCCGCGCTTGATCTTGTATTCGGTAGTCGTATACCAGTCGCCGGTGGCGGTGTCGCCGTGCTCCACCAGACGGACATATTTCAAAGAGTCGGCATGCACATATATCAGCTCCACGTTTTTGCGAAGCCAGTCCCAAGTGTTGATGAAGCGGCTGTCTTTCAAGACCTCCTTCGGCAAATAGGTAAGCTGATAGGCCACTTCGTCCAGATAGCGCTTCGGTGTCCCGTTCAACAAAGAGACCATGGCGTTACGCAAATTGGACTCTGTCGTCTGACGGAACTTGAAGCGGAGGTCATACCTCAGCCACGCCGGCACCCGGGCAATGGCATCCTCCACTGCCGTGGGAAGCGTTTCAAACACGGACGTGTCTGTTTTCACATTGCCATTGTCCACTTCAAAAACAATGTACTGCTGCGGCTTCAATATGCTTTTGCAGGTTGTCTCCTCCAATGTCTGCCGGACCTGGAAAGGGGTTTCCGCCTGTATGCCGGCCTGGGGCAAAGGCAACACGTCCGAAGCCTTTACCGGGGAAAAAACAGGCAAGCCGTGCACCGCTGCCGGGGAGGAATAAGATTGAATTTGAACCTCTTTTTCCATGGAAGTCCACTCCGTTTGCGCGGAAACCTGACACAGCATTCCCACGAACAAACCAACTAACACGCTATTAATGTGTTTCATAGGCCTTTTTTGATTTATGTTACATACAATACGCAAATATAGTTAAAAAACACGTATGCGAGGCGTTCCCGCTTTTTTTTATTTACCTGAAAATATCCCGCGATATTTTGCCCGCAGGGCGTTCGCTGACATTTTGTCTTGATTTCCAAGAGAAATACTGATATTTTGACAGCAAAAACCCTTTTTTCGGCTTTGGAACAAGATTTGCCGAAAGCAGAGGGAAAACAAAAAAAAACCAAGCACATGAATATCGAACAATTCACCATTAAAAGCCAGGAGGCGCTCCAAAAAGCGCAGGAAATCGCCCAATCAAGGCAGCAGCAGCAGATTGAGAACGCCCACCTGCTTAAAGCCATGTTGGAAGCCGACAAGGATGTGGTGCCTTTTCTGCTGAAAAAGAACGGGATAGACCCTACGCTACTGGCAAGGGACATTGACCGGCAAGTGGATAATTTTCCGCGCGTCAATGGGGATACCGCCAATATGTACCTCTCTAACGCCGCACAAAAAACCATACAGAAAGCCATCAGCATACTGCCGGAATGGAAGGACGATTTCGTCTCTTTGGAGCATTTGCTGTACGGCATGCTATTCGCCAACGATGAAATTTCTAAAATACTAAAAAATAGAGGTTTAACAGAAAAAGGGTTGAAAACTTCCATACAGGAGCTGCGCAAAGGCAGCCGGGTGGACTCTCCGAATGCGGAACAGCAATACCAGGCTTTGAACCGCTATGCACGCAACCTGAACGATTTGGCCCGTAAGGGGAAACTGGATCCCGTTATCGGGCGTGACGAGGAAATCCGCCGCGTGCTCCAGATTCTGTGCCGGCGCACCAAAAACAACCCCATTCTCATCGGGGAGCCGGGTGTGGGCAAAACCGCCATCGCGGAAGGCCTGGCGCATCGCATTGTGGAAGGGGATGTGCCTGAAAACCTGAAAACCAAACTGGTGTTTTCCCTGGACATGGGCGCTTTAGTCGCCGGAGCCAAATACAAAGGCGAATTTGAGGAGCGGCTGAAGAGCGTGGTCAAGGAAGTGACGGCCGAGGAAGGGGAAATCATTCTTTTCATTGACGAAATCCACACCCTGGTCGGTGCAGGCGGGGGCGAAGGGGCCATGGATGCCGCCAACATCCTGAAACCCGCTTTGGCCAGGGGCGAACTGCGTGCCATTGGCGCCACCACCACCTCCGAATACCAGAAATATTTCGAGAAAGACAAGGCGCTGGAACGCCGTTTCCAAGTGGTGTACGTGGACGAACCCGACCGGCTCTCCACCGTATCCATACTGAGGGGGCTGAAAGAGCGCTACGAAAAACACCACCAGGTGAAAATACTGGACGAAGCCCTGGTGGCCGCTGTAGACCTTTCGCAGCGCTACATCACCGAGCGTTTCCTGCCGGACAAGGCCATCGA
>DBVK01000136.1:0-377 GCA_002308135.1 Bacteroidales bacterium UBA1266 | reverse complement strand
GAGATTGAACGCGAAGCCATCAAACGGGAAAACGACACGGAGAAAATCGCAAGGCTTTCGGAACAGATTTCCGAACTGAACGAAAAACGCAATGGCATGCGTGCCAAATGGGAACAGGAAAAACAGCTGGTCAACCAGATACAGGAATACAAAAACGGGATTGAGGAAGCCAAATTCCAAGCCTCCCAAGAGGAGCGCAACGGCAATTACGGCAAAGTGGCGGAGCTGCGCTATGGGAAAATCAAGGAACTTGAAAACCAGGTGAAGGAGGCAACGGAGAACCTGCAGCTGCTGCAGGGCGACACCCCCATGATAGACCAGGAGGTGGGCGCGGACGACATTGCAAGCGTAGTGGCCCGCTGGACAGGCATCCCCGT
>DBVK01000057.1 GCA_002308135.1 Bacteroidales bacterium UBA1266 | reverse complement strand
TTGCCGTTGGCCGCTATGCTGACCTGGCCCAGGGTGACGGTGTCGTTCTCAAAGCCCGCCAAGCGGTTGTTGTACACATAGCTGTTCGCATAGTTCACCGCACCCGTCACCTTCAGCTGGAGGGTGTCGTTCGTCATGTCGATGGTCAGGCGGCTCTTGTTCGCAATAACCGCCTTGATTTCCATCGGCGTGTTGTCGCAAGCCGTGCGCTGGCTGAGGTCGGTCGGCAGCAATTCTATGGCCGCGTCGCGTTCCGCAGTGATGCGGATACGGTCAATGCTCTGGTTGGTGTTGCCGAAGCTCATGGCGCGGAACAACACGGAGAGGCAGCTGGACTGGTTGTAGGGTGTCAAATCGAAATCATACCGTCTCCAGGCTGTGGCCGTGTCAGCCACCAGAATACGCTTCAATTCCGTAGTGGTGGCCCCTCCGTCGGTCGAAACCAGCACAACCATCATGTCGGGACCGGCGCAGTCCGCATTGTGCGCGAACCAAAAGCTCAGCGTCGGTTTGGTGCATCCCTGGATGTTCACGCCATTGAATACAGCGTTTGCACTCGCTCCCGGCTCCTTGTTTCCGGCAAATTCCAGACGGCCCGTGCCGAAAACAGGGGCGATGGCCGGATTGGTTCCCGTACCGCTGACCACCTTCCAATCGATGTTGCCGGAGACGACGTTATCGACAAACTCGGCCGGTTCGGAAGAGAAGTCCACATCGTAAGGCAGGGACACACGACCCACCTTGTACACCATGCTCATGGTATCGTTCTCAAGGACGGCATCCGATGTGTCGTTCAAGGTGATATGGATATGGTAAGTGCCGCCGATAAGTGTGGGCAGCGAACCCAGCGCGATGGTGTCCACCTCTTGGAAAACAATGCTTCCCGCCCTGAGGGTGGTGTCGTAATGGTAGTTGATGGCACCGCTGACATCCACCGAAATCTTCAAGGCGGAATGTTTGAAGTCAGCTGTCTTCAAGCCACCGTTCTTCACACTGATTGTCACCGGCATGGTCTCCGGATAGCAGGTCACCGCAGCGATGGGCTTGGGCGAAAGGATGGAAACGAGCTGCAAATCCACATCTTCATTGATTTGCAAACCATATGCGCCCATGGTCGTGTAATTGGTGCGGCGCTGGCCGTTGATGTCGGCAGTCACATTGAAAAGCCTCGGACAGATAAACGGCTCGTAGTCTTTCAAGGCCAAACCCTTTGTCGTATCCGAGAAAGCGGGTCTAATCGACACCGAATGCATGTCTTGGGAAAGGGTTGACTTCCAAGTACTCAAGGAAGTGATCAGGGAACCGACATAACCGATGTTCGCATTGCTCAAGGATTTGTAGTTGTTGTAATCCAAAACGCAATACGAAGTGGTGTAATACGATGACAGGTTGCACGGGTAGTTTGTACCAGTGCCCTCGGTCACGAACTGGTTGTTTTTTATGTTGATTTTGTAGGATGTGTTGGTGTTGTAGGCGTAAATGCCATACACCGTTCCGCTGGTGGATTTGACAAACACACTGTTATGGGAAATATCCCAAGTCTGGTAAGGCAGGTAAAAGTAGATGCCGTATTTCTCGCCACCGTTCCCCTCGACAATAATCTCGTTATTGATCATGGCACCCGTACGGCCGCCATAAGTGGAATAGTTCTTGTAATAGTACCAGTAGACGCCGTAGCCCGTGCCCGTCGTAACCACATGGATGCGGTTGCCTTCCATCCTGTCCACAGTGCTGTAATAATTATTGTAAATGCCATAGAAGGTGCTGGAACTACCGCTGCGGTTTGTGATTGTATTGTACGACAAACTCTTGTAATGAGAGTAATAGGTGCTGTGGAAAGCGTAGCAATAGGCGTTGCCCATAATGTTGCTGTCCACCGTGACGCTGGACGCGGGCATGTTCGCACCCGATCCGGCGATGTAATAGAAATACATGTTGTAGTAGCCTCCCTGAATGTTGTTTCCTGCAAACACCACATCCACCGGATAGGTGACGGAATTCGAGGCACCCTGATAGAGCACTGCATAATACGAGGAGGCCGTAGCCTTGGCATTGGCGTAGATGTTACAGCCACGGAACGACACATCCTCTATGTCTCCCTGAAGCTCCACACCAACCATGCCGTTGGAGGTGTTTCCGAAAGTGATGTCGCGGAAATGCCAGTGACCGCTGTTGGCTATGCTCAAGGCAGTCCCTCCCGAACGGTCAATAACCACTTTGGCGTTGCCGTCCGGCGTCACGGTGATGGTATTGGTGGCACTGGCCCCCGGAACCTTATCCGAAATGGAGACCCCGCCATAGGTGCCTGCACGCAGTTTCAAAGTAACCGGACCGGTAATGCCGCAAAGGCGCATCTGGGTCATGGCTTCCGCCGGTGTGCTGAAGTCGGCATTGCTTCCTCCGACCGTGTAATTTCCGGCAAAACGTCCGGCACAAGAATATGTTGAAGCTTTCACCGTATCGTCAGACGGAAGGGAATCCTTCAGCGTGCCTATGCCGGTCAGGTAGACGGTAAACGTATGGGCTCCTCCCGGAAGCACATATTTCCCCATGGGAACCAAATCCGTCTCACCTGTGGCCAGTTTCCCTTGCCACTGCAGGTCCGCCCCCTGTGCCACACGGTCAAGCTCCACACGGATAGTGGCCTCGCGCAGGGTGTCCACGCCAGCATTCATCAGCAGGACATACGGACGGGTCGTATCCGTAACATTAACGGTTACAGGCAAATTCGAAATTTCGACCAAAGCGGCGTTCATCAAAGGAATCTCATTGGTGTACGCTCCGATAAGCGTCTGTGTGACACGCAGTTTTCCATTCAGGTCACGATTCACACCTCTCATCATAGGGCACAGCATGCCCGATTGATCCTTCAGTTCCAGCGAAGTGGAGGAATTCAGGAAAGTGGGGTTCCGGTACTGGTCGTGGACCGCCGAAGGAAGGGCGCTTTGGAAAGCCGCCAAGGTGGTTTTGGCCGCGCCCACGTAACCGACATTTTTCGGGCTCCACCAGCAGTTGTAGTCCACATCAAAAACACTCACATAATTGGCACTATTCAAATAATAAGGATACGTAGT
>DBVK01000171.1:1953-2677 GCA_002308135.1 Bacteroidales bacterium UBA1266 | reverse complement strand
ACGTGCGCATCATAGAGGAAGAGGTTGCCTACAACGGTGTTTCCGTGATTATTCCGCACCGCACATGTATTGTGGAGCTGAAAAAACACTTGGGCGAAAAAAAATAAAAGGGTCATTTCAATAAAAAACAAAGTCATGAAAAAAGATATCATATTGTGCGGTGTCGGCGGTGACGGCATAGTTTCCGTCGCCAAAATCATCTCCGATGCGGCGCTGAACATCAATTTGTATTTAAAACAGTCTGAAATCCACGGAATGTCACAGCGCGGAGGTTCGGTGTTCTCCCATCTCCGCCTGTCGGACAAACCGATATTCGCCGATGTGATTCCGGAAGGCCGTGCCGACATCATTCTTTCGTCCGAGCCTATGGAAGCCTTGCGCTACCTGCCCTTCCTGGGGCCGGAAGGCTGCCTGATCACCAATTCCGAACCTTTTGTGAACATCGCCAATTATCCGGAAATGGATAAGATCATGGCGGAAATCAACAAAGTGGGGAAACGTGTGGTGATTAACGCCAATGAGCTGGCCAAACAGTGCAATGCCCGTCCCAACATGGTGCTGCTGGGAGCGGCGGTGCCGTATCTGGGCATAGGTATGGATAAGCTGGAGGAAGCCATCCACCATATTTTCGACCGCAAGGGAGAGAGCGTGGTGAAGGCCAACCTGGATGCCATCCGTGCCGGTTTCGAGGCCACGAAATAATTAGGTTTCCCGTACAATAGCA
>DBVK01000171.1:0-1932 GCA_002308135.1 Bacteroidales bacterium UBA1266 | reverse complement strand
GATTTCCAATACTTCGGCGGTGTCCGGAACGTGGTACCCTCCGCATTTGACAGCGGATTCGGCGATCAGCGGCAGCATCTCCTCTGTGGCGCCCACATCGCGCAGGCGTTGGGGAATGCCCATTTCAGCGATGAAATCGCTGAGACGCTGAATGCCTTCCAGGGCGATTTGCTCATCCGTTTTCCCTTCCGGCTGCACCTTCCACACGTTTTGGGCGTAGCGCACAAAACGGTGCAAACCGTAGGTGTGGATGTGACGGTAGTAGGGCACGGATAGGATGGCCAGGCCTATGCCGTGGGCGCAGTCGGTGTAGGCGCCCAACTGGTGCTCGATCATGTGCACCTCCCAGTCCTGCGTCTTGGAAAGCCCCAGGATTTTGTTCAGTCCCATGGTGGCGCACCACATGATGTTGCTGCGCGCTTCGTAGTCTGTGGGGTTTTTGATGGCTTTGCGTGCGGCGCTGATGAGGGCGAGCATGTCGCCTTCCAACAGATAGTCGCTGACGCAGTCATCGTCTCCGGAGAAATATTGCTCCATCAGGTGGGAAAAAATGTCAAAGATGCCGCTGACCATTTGGTAGGCGGGCACCGTATAGGTGAATTCCGGATTGAGGATGGAGAACTTGGGCGTCACGTCCTCCAGGGGGAACACACGGCCAAGTTTGAGCTTTTTCTCCTCATGGGTGATGACCGAGCCGCTGTTCATTTCGGAGGCCGTGCCGGTCATGGTCAGTATGCTGCCTACGGGAACAATGGGGTGTTCGGGTTTTTCATGGTTTTCCCAGAAGCGCGACCAAGGGTCGCCTTCGCAATAGGCAGCTACGGAAATGGCTTTGGCGCAGTCCACTACGGATCCTCCGCCTACGGCGAGAATGAGGTCGCTATGCTGTTCGCGCACCATGCGTGCCCCTTCCAGGACTTGGGTGTAGCGCGGATTGGCATTGATGCCGGGCAGTTCCGCCACTTTTTTTCCGCACGCCTGCAATATCCCCATCACCTGATCGTACAAACCGTTTTTCTTGATGGAGTTTTTTCCGTAAATTAACAACACGTTGGGGCCAAAGGCGTTGAGCTCTTTGCCCAGGCGCTCCATGGCGGTTTTCCCGAAATGGATGCGGGTGGGGTTCTGAAAACTGAAATCGATGTTCATGGTATGGGATTTTAATTTTTGCAAAGATAGTCTTTTTTGCGCCACCGAATCGTTTTTTATGCTATTTTTGCAATTTTGTGTCTAAGTGTAAAAATACGTAAGCAATATGGAAGAAATGATATGGATTCTGGATTTCGGATCCCAATATACACAGCTTATTGCCAGAAAAATAAGGGAAATCAATGTGTATTGTGAGATAAAGCCCTTCAACGCAGTGAAGGAACTGCCGGAGAACGTGAAAGGGGTGATTCTTTCCGGAAGTCCGGCTTCGGTGAACGATGCGGATGCGCCTGTCCCCGCTTTGGACGAATGGCGCGGGAAGGTGCCGGTGCTGGGGGTCTGCTACGGGGCCCAGTATATGGCCAAGCATTGCGGCGGCAGCGTGGAGTCTTCGCCCACCCGCGAGTACGGACGCGCACGCCTGTCCTTCATCGCTTCGGAAAGCAGGCTGATGCAGGGCGTGGATTTGCATTCGCAGGTGTGGATGTCCCACGGGGACACCATTGTGGGCATTCCGGACAATTTTGAAAAAATATGCAGCACCGAAACCGTGGCTTTGGCCGGTTACAAGGTGAAAGGCGAGGAGACCTACGGCATACAGTTCCATCCGGAGGTGCACCATTCCGAGCAGGGCAAGCAGCTGTTGTCCAATTTTGTCAAAGGCATCTGCGGCTGTGCGGGCAACTGGACTTCCGAATCCTTTGTGGAGACGACGGTGCGGGAGCTGCGGGAGAAACTCGGCGACGACAAGGTGATTCTCGGGCTTTCCGGCGGCGTGGACTC
>DBVK01000152.1:3380-5095 GCA_002308135.1 Bacteroidales bacterium UBA1266 | reverse complement strand
GGGTCGGCAGGGATGATCTTCTCGTCAATGTACTTGTGCACAATGGCGTTGACATCGTCACGGGAGAATCCGAAGGTCATTTGGGTCAAGTCATTGGTGCCGAAGGAGAAGAACTCAGCCACTTCAGCAATCTGGTTGGCGACCAACGCGGCACGCGGAATCTCAATCATGGTGCCGAACATATAGTTGAAGCGGATGCCGTATTTGGTCTGCACCTCTTCGTGCACCCTGTCGGCGATGGCTTTCTGGTTCTGCAGCTCACGCACGTTGATGGTCAGAGGTACCATGATCTCCAGATGGGGATCCATGCCCTCCTTCAGCAGTTCGGCGGTAGCGGAGAACAAAGCGCGGAACTGGGTCTCGGTGATTTCCGGATAGATGATACCCAAACGCACACCGCGCAATCCCATCATCGGATTCACTTCGTGCATTTCCTCCACACGTTTCCTCAAATCCTCATAATCCATGCCTCTTTCCTTGGCCACTTTGCGCTGCTGTTCCTCACCTTGGGGGACGAACTCATGCAAAGGGGGATCCATCAGACGGAAAGTGAGGGGTTTGCCGTTCATAACCTTCAGCGTGCCCTTGGCGGATTCGCGGATATAAGGCTCCAATTCGTCCAAAGCGGCTTTACGGCGTTCCAGCGTATCGGAAAGAATCATGTTGCGCAGCTTCTCCAGCGGTTTTTCGCTGTTCTTGCCGTAGAACATGTGTTCGATACGGAACAGGCCAATGCCTTCCGCACCGAAATCCAACGCGGTCTGCGCGTCATCGGGATTGTCGGCGTTGGTGCGCACACCCATGGTGCGGTACGTGTCCACAATCTTCATGAATTCCTTGAACAAGGGGTTCTCCGTGTTCTTGGCCATCGGAATGGCATCGGCATACACCCAGCCTTTGGTTCCGTTCAGGCTCAACGTATCCCCTTCCTTGAAGGTTTTGCCGCAAATCTCCAGTTTGCCGGCCTCAAAGTCGATTTTCACATCCTCGCAACCCACGATGCAGCATTTGCCCCATCCGCGGGCAACCAGCGCGGCATGGGAAGTCATGCCTCCGCGGGCGGTCAGTATACCGTCGGCGGCACGCATACCCTCCACATCCTCCGGATTGGTCTCTTCACGCACCAGGATGTTGGCGATCTTCTGTTTGCGGTACTCCATGGCCTTCTCACTGGTGAAGGCAATCTTACCGACCGCACCGCCGGGACCTGCGGGAAGGCCTTTGGCCAGCACAGTGTATTTCTTCTCTTCCGCCTGGTTCAGGATAGGATGCAGGAATTCATCCAATTGAGAGGGGGAAACACGCAACACGGCGGTCTTCTCGTCAATCAGCCCTTCCTTCCTCATGTCCATGGCCATGGTCAGCGCAGCCACACCGGTGCGTTTGCCCACGCGGCACTGCAGCATATACAGCCGGCCCTCCTGAATGGTGAATTCGATATCCAGCATGTCGTGGTAGTTCTTCTCCAGAATGGAGCGGATCTCACACAATTCGGCATAGGTGGAGGGCATCAGCTCCTGCATGGATTTCAGGTGCTTGTTCTGCTCGTTTTTGGTGTCGTCGTTCAAAGGGTTCGGCGTGCGGATACCGGCAACGACGTCCTCACCCTGGGCGTTGATCAGCCATTCCCCGTAGAACTTGTTCTCACCGGTGGCCGGGTCACGTGTGAAAGCCACACCCGTGGCGGAATTGTCGCCCATGTTGCCGAACACCAT
>DBVK01000152.1:2742-3366 GCA_002308135.1 Bacteroidales bacterium UBA1266 | reverse complement strand
CCCCAGTCATCGGGAATACCTTCGATACGGCGGTAGGCAATGGCCTTCTTGCCGTTCCAGGATTTGAACACCGCCTTGATGCCGCCTTCCAATTGGGACTTGGCGTCATCCGGGAAATCGGTGCCCAACACCTCTTTGATGCGTTTTTTGAAGGATTCGGCCAGCTCTTTCAGCTCTTCCGCCTTCAGTTCGGTATCGGATTTGTATCCTTTCTTGTCTTTGTATTCGTCCAGCATGTCATCCAGCTGTTTGCGGATACCCTTGCCGTCGGCAGGCTCGATGCCTTCGGCCTTCTCCATCACCACATCGGCATACATCATGATCAGCCTGCGGTAGGAGTCATATACAAAACGGGGGTTGCCCGTCTTTTTGATCAGACCGGGAATGGTCTTGGAGCTCAAACCAATATTCAGCACCGTATCCATCATGCCCGGCATGGAAGTGCGTGCACCGGAGCGGCAGGAAACGAGCAGCGGGTTATCGGCATCGTCATATTTCAGCCCCATCAGGGACTCCATATTCTTCATGCCTTTCCATACCTCATCCATCAGGGATGCGGGGAGTTGGCAATTGTTGGCGTAATAAGCCGTACAGCATTCCGTGGAGATGGTCAGACCGGCAGGA
>DBVK01000152.1:2049-2678 GCA_002308135.1 Bacteroidales bacterium UBA1266 | reverse complement strand
TTTTTCATGTCGGCTTTGCCTTCAGCCACTTTTCCTCCAAAAGTGAAAACATACTTCGTGCTACTCATTTGTAAACGTTTAGGTTATGATTATATATAATTACATTGTTCAAGAGGTGCAAAAATATATGAAAAAAGAATATTATGCGCTTTTCCCACCTATTTTTTGCCGGTTTTTTTATTCACCAGACAAATTTCCCGCAAATGCTGATTTTTGGAGAGGTCAATCGGATACACAAGCGGGCTCTTCACCATAGGGAAACGGTGACTCCTGCCTTCGGGGAGATCCACCCCGATGAAAGCGTACACATAGCTGATGTATTCCGTGCAGTACATGCGGCTGCTGTCGGTCATATCGTATTTGTTGTCAAACAAAAGCCCCTTCTGATACAGGCGGAAGGCATGACGCGCCACCTCTTCCAGAACTTCCGGTGTGGTGTCGTAGCGCAACACACAGGCGGCCACCGCCCTGTCCGGGGCAAGGTATAGCGGAAGGGGGTCCTTCTTCAGCTGCTCCTTTCCTCCGGTTTCCTCCTCCTCACCGGGCACGGCATGCAGCACCATCCACCGCCCATTCTCCTGAACCAGCAGCCCCACATGGGAAAACATGGCATCCCTATCGGCAGCCAC
>DBVK01000152.1:392-1978 GCA_002308135.1 Bacteroidales bacterium UBA1266 | reverse complement strand
CGTTCCTTTCCGCCACTTGGGGTCGGGAACAAGCCATGAAAAAAATCAGAAGCGCCGCGAACAGCAGCCGGTTGGGTTTTATTTGGACATCGGATCGATTTTCCACTCGTTATCCTGCTTAACCACCTTGACGCTGCTTTCCTCTTCCTCCCCATTGCCGAACACACATTTGGCCTGTACAAAAGCCAGGGTGTCGTTGCAAACGGAATCGCCCAGAATCTCATAGGATTTCAGCCCTCCCACGCTTTTCATGCTGGATTCCAGCTTTCCGGCAAAATCCTCCATGGAGACATCCTCGCCCCCCTCCAGATGGGCAAAACACTGCACAGCGTTTTCATATTGCTGGTTCTGCACCTCAGTGTAATAGGTTTTCACCACTCCTTTCGGCGTGTTTTTCGAACAGGCCGCGAACAGCGTCACAGAAGCTGCGGCCAAACAGAACAAGGCTATTTTTTTCATCGTTAAAATATTTAATTTATACTCCCGCAAAATTAGCGCTTATTTCCTTATTATTTCTCATGCGGACGAAAAAAAACAGAAATCCCATGACATATGCCGGCACCTATTGATTTTTTGTGTACTTTTGCCTTCCTGTTAATTTTTTTAATTATTTATATCAATTAATTGTAAATCAAATGAAATCAGTATCTATTAGCGGTNNACGTAGGGAAAAAAGATGCGAAAGCCATGCGCATGCAGGGCCTGATTCCGGCCGTGCTGTATGGCGGTGAGAAACAGCTTCCGCTCCTAATCAAGGAAAAAGACATGAATGCCTTGATCTATACTCCGGAAGTCCTTTATGTCGAACTGACTGTCGAAGACAAAACATACAAAGCCACGATTCAAGAGCTTCAGTTCCATCCGGTAAGCGGCAAACTGCTGCATGTCGATTTTCTGGAATCCGTTGAAAACAGGCCTGTGACCATCGCCATTCCGGTGAAAATCGTCGGCACGGCCCCTGGTGTGCTGCGCGGCGGCAAGCTGGCCAAGAAAGCCCGCAAAGTGAAAGTGAGAGGTTTGCTGGAAAACATTCCTGAATTCATCACGGTGGACATCAGCGAAATGGACATCCTTGACACCTTCCGTGCCGGTCAGATCCAGCTGGAGAACGTGGAAGTGGTGGACGTCCCTTCCACCATTATTGTCGCTGTCCTGTCTTCCCGTAACGTTACGGAAAGCGAGACCACGGGCGAGGATGGAGCCACCGAGGAAACCGCTGCCGCCGAATAAGCCCGGCTTTTTATGCAAAAACAAAGGAGGTTCCGCGGAACCTCCTTTTTCATACACAAAAAAAGAGCGCTGCAAGGCGCTCTTTTTTATTTTCTCTTTCCGGACGGCTATTTGATATTGGGTTCTTCCAAACCGTAGCCTTTCCTCTTGTCGACAGCTTTCAGGTAAATGGAGATCAGCAGCGCTGCAATGCCAAGGGCGGCCAGCATGATCAGCGCCCAAGTGTAGTTGAGCTCATGCGCTGCGGTACCTTCGGCGTTAGTGTTTTTAAGCACCTTGCCTATCAGTGTGGGGAAGAGGCCGAGGCCGATATTCTGAATCCAGAAAATGGCGGCATAGGCCGAACCGATAATCTT
>DBVK01000152.1:219-356 GCA_002308135.1 Bacteroidales bacterium UBA1266 | reverse complement strand
ACCGAAGGCCAGAGGGCTGCGGGCACTAAAGAGAAGGAAGCTCCGAGAACGAGGATGGTGATGTAAGCCACCACCACGCCGCCCGCGGGAGAAGCGGACGAAACACCCGGAAGGACAAAGGCGAAGGTGAGGTGGCA
>DBVK01000152.1:0-143 GCA_002308135.1 Bacteroidales bacterium UBA1266 | reverse complement strand
AGCGGGAACACGGCGAAAATGGTCTCAGCGGTGCCGCGCATATAACCCATATAGCAATAAACCACCAGCGCAACGACGGCAATGGCCATCAGGATGCTCTTCAAACCTGTCTTCTTGGAGAAGTTGCTGGCAAACGAGCAGAC
>DBVK01000154.1:15153-15280 GCA_002308135.1 Bacteroidales bacterium UBA1266 | reverse complement strand
AATCAACAAATAAACAAATCAACAATTATACGAAACACCCTCTTCCCGCGTTATATTCCCGTATAAAATATGGTATCATGCGAAATGTCCGTTTGTTAACAACATGTCTTTTGCTCTTTGCGGCTGT
>DBVK01000154.1:12544-15140 GCA_002308135.1 Bacteroidales bacterium UBA1266 | reverse complement strand
GCCAATTTATGGAAATCCGGATTTCCGGTCGGCCAACGAAGCCTATCAGCGGAAGGATTACGCCCAAGCCGTACAGCTATACGGCCAGTTGGCGGCTTCCGGATACCGGGATGCGGACCTGTATTATAATTTGGGGAACGCCTGTTTCCGGCAAAACCAGTTGGGGCAGGCGCTGCTGTGGTATGAGCGGGCCTTGCGCCTCCGCCCGCACGATGCCGACATCAAAGCCAATATTGCCTTTGTCAATTCCCAAACAGTGGATCAGATGGAGGTGATGCCGGAACTTTTTTTCAAACGCTGCTTCCGTTGGCTGCGGGATTTGGGTACGGCCACGGCATGGGGCGTGGTTTCTGTGCTGTGCAGCCTGCTGCTGTTTGCCTCCATAGCGTTGCTGCTGATGACAAGGGATATGAGACGTCGTATCCGATGCCTGGTAGCCGGCGTCTGTTTCACGTTAGGACTGGTGATAAGTGTGGGATTTGCCTTCGCCCAAAAACACGCGATGGAACGCAGTGACGAGGCCATAGTCACAGCCTGTTCGGTCACCGTGAAAAGCATGCCGGATGCATCTGGGACGGATTTGTTCACCGTGCACGAAGGGATGAAGGTGCGCCTTGCCGATGCGGTGGGGGACTGGGTGGAAGCTGTTTTCCCGAACGGAAGCAAAGGATGGGTGGAAAAACGGAAGCTTACCGTTATCTGATGGCAAAAAACATTATGGGATATGAAAGGCCCGTGCTGATTGCGGGGCCTTGTGCAGCCGAATCGGAATACGTGCTGTGGGAAACCGCCCGGGCTTTGAAGGCCGGCGGCAGGGTTTCCATGTTCCGCTGCGGTGTATGGAAAATCCGCTCCAAACCGGATGCCTTTGAGGGTATGGGCGAAGCCGCCATGCCGGTATTACAGCGCATACAGCGGGAATTGGGCTTGGCGGTTTGTGTGGAAACGGCATCGCCGGAGCAGCTGGAATCGGCTTTGCGCTATGGTGTTGACGCATGCTGGGTAGGGGCCAGAACCCTCGTGAACCCCAAGCAGGTGGCGGAAATAGCGGCCGCCGCCCGTGGGACAGGCATGCCTTTTCTGCTGAAAAACCCCCTGGTCCCCGATTTGAAATTATGGGAAGGCGCGTTCGAGCGTTTTGAAAAAGCAGGTATCCGGGAACTTGTTGCCGTGTACAGGGGCTTTGCCTCCGAAGATGCCGCCCCGTACCGCAACCGGCCTTTATGGCATTTGGCCATAGAATGGAAACGCAGGCATCCGGACCTGCCATTGGTTTGCGACCCCAGCCATTTGGCCGGACATCGCGACTGGATACAGGAGGTGGCGCAAAAAGCCCTTTACCTGGATGTGGACGGCCTGATGCTGGAAGTGCATGCCAATCCGGATAAAGCCTTAAGTGACGCTTCCCAACAGCTTTCTCCTCAAGATTTCCACCATTTGCTGGACGTGTTGCGCTTTCCTAATCGCATGGATGCCGGTGATGCCTTGAACGCCTATCGCGCTTCCATAGACGAATTGGATACGGCCTTGCTGGGCCTGCTTTCCCGTCGTATGGAAATATCCCGTCAAATAGCCAATGTGAAGCGTGAAAAGCAAATGCCCCTGCTGCAGACCAACCGCTGGCAAACCGTGCTGGACAATGCGCTTCAAAAAGCGGAAGCCTTGCACTTGGACGAAGCCTTTGTGCGCGATTTGATGAACCGCATCCACGAAGCCTCCATAGAAGAGCAGGAGCGTACCCTCTAGCGGTAGGCAATCTGATTCAGTTCAAACTCCTTCAGGGAATCCCCGCTCCGGATTTGCAGCAAGCCTTTTTCGGAAACCCCGGTGATGCACCCCTGGAAGCATTCTCCGCTTTCCGTATCCAGGTAGGTGGCGGGCTGCTGTCTTTGGTAGAGCCGATCCAGGTAGTCCCCGTGCAGCTTTTCCGCAAGCTGTCCCTTGCGCTGCAGCAGGCAGTCCCGTATCCGCAGCGCACAATCCGCTATGTCCAGGCTTTGTCCGTTTTCCAGGCGGACGGAAGTGGGGTTGGGCAGGTGTGACGGAAACTCCGTTTGGTTGATGTTCAGTCCGAGACCGAGAATGCTGTAGGCGATCCTTTCCCCCGACCAATGGTGCTCGATCAGTATGCCCGCAATTTTTTTCCTGCCAATGTAGAGGTCATTGGGCCATTTGATCCGCACAACTGACAATCCGGCATGTTTCTCCAGAAAATCTGCCACGGCCAGCGAAAACCATTCCGTAATCCGGAACTGCGCGTCCACAGCCAGGTTGGGGTAGAGCAGAATACTCATTAACAGGTTTTTGCCTTTTTCACTGCACCAGGCGTTCCGCTGGCGTCCGCGTCCTGCCGTCTGGTAATCGCACCAAACCAGGCTTCCTTCCGGCAGCGCTTGCGTTTTGGCATGATTTTGCGTTTCCATGCAGGCAGTCAAGTAGGTGTTGGTGGATGTCAGTTCCTGAAAATGAATGGCCGCTTCCATATCCCAAAGCATTTGTTAAAACAGGGCAAAGGTAGTTTAAAAAGGTATTGAAAGAAAGCGTATTTTTGCAAAAAAGATTTTTTATGCCAAGAATTTCGAAAAAAGCTGTCAAT
>DBVK01000154.1:10861-12517 GCA_002308135.1 Bacteroidales bacterium UBA1266 | reverse complement strand
GCTGCGGTTGTCGTAGAAGCCTTGCAGGAAATAAAAGGGCGTGACATAAGCGAAATCCGTTTCGGCGAATCGGTGGAGCATCCGCTTTTCGACGCATTCATCCTTTGTTCGGCCACCTCTACGGTGCAGGCCGAAGCCTTGTGTGAAAATGTGCAGCGGCGTGTATACGAGAAACTCCATCTGGAACCTTCCCACCATGAGGGGAGGACGCAGGCGCAATGGATATTGATAGACTATTTTAATGTGTTGGTGCACATTTTTTTGGAGGATAAACGCCAATTCTACAATTTGGAGGGACTTTGGAACGATGCCGAAATCCTGCACTGTGACGATACCGTTCAAACCAGTATAAACCGTTAATCTATTACATTTTATGGATCAGAAATCAACCCGGAAAACTACTACTCCCACAAACCCCCAAAAGAAAAAGGGAGGGTTCAATTTCTATTGGTTTTACGGAATCATGGCCTTGGCCATACTGTTGGTCGGCATGTTCGGCATGGAGTCGGGGCCTAAAGCCATTGACGATATCCGCCTGAAAAAGATGATTCGCGACCACGATGTGGAAAAGATTGTGATTGTCAAGCAGAAAGAAGAGGCCCGCATATACTTGGACAAAGATGCGGTGAACCATGACTCCGATTATGTGAAGGCGTTTGAAGCCAGCAAAAGCGGCCCGCATTACGTGATTACAATCACTGACGCCCCTTCCTTCAAGGAAGAGGTGCTGGATATGGAGATGCGTGCCTATCAAAGGGATACCGTCGGCATGAATGCCGATGAGAAAGCCGCCTACGAGAAAAATTTCAAGCCCGTTTCCATTGAAGTGGACAATACCCGGAACTGGGGTACTGGGCTGATGGTCTGGTTGTTCCCTATGCTGCTTATTTTCCTGTTTTTCTATCTGTCCACCCGCAGCATGAGCAAGGGGCCGGGCGGGCAGCTGTTCAACATCGGGCGTTCCAAAGCCCAGTTGTACGACAAGAATAACCAGCCTTCCGTCACCTTTAAGGATGTGGCCGGTTTGGAAGGAGCTAAGGAAGAAGTGGTGGAGATTGTTGATTTTCTGAAAAATCCCAAGAAATATACCGCCCTTGGCGGAAAAATACCGAAAGGCGCCTTGCTGGTAGGTCCTCCGGGAACGGGTAAAACCCTGCTAGCCAGAGCGGTGGCGGGTGAAGCCAAAGTGCCTTTCTTCTCGCTGTCCGGATCGGATTTTGTGGAAATGTTTGTCGGTGTGGGCGCCTCCCGCGTCAGGGATTTGTTCAAGATGGCCAAAGAGAAGGCCCCGTGCATCATTTTCATAGATGAAATCGACGCCATAGGGCGGGCGAGGGGTCGTAACGCGATTTCCGGCGCCAACGACGAAAGGGAGAACACCCTGAACCAATTGCTGACGGAAATGGACGGTTTTTCCACCAATGCGGGCGTCATCATCCTGGCCGCCACCAACCGTGCCGACATTTTGGACAGCGCCTTGCTGCGTGCGGGCCGTTTTGACCGCCAAATCCATGTGGAGCTTCCGGATGTGGAAGAGCGCAAGGCTATTTTCGGTGTGCATATCCGCCCCTTGAAATTGTCCAAGGACGTGGATATCGAAGCCTTTTCCAAGCAAACCCCCGGATTTTCCGGCGCCGATATCGCCAATGTGTGCAA
>DBVK01000154.1:857-10821 GCA_002308135.1 Bacteroidales bacterium UBA1266 | reverse complement strand
GGCAGCCATAGACCGCATTATCGGCGGTCTGGAGCGGAGAAGCAAAATCATTTCGCCGGAAGAGAAACGCGTCATTGCCTTCCATGAAGCGGGACATGCCATTGTCAGCTGGATGCTGCGCTATGCCTCGCCTTTGGTGAAAGTGACCATAGTGCCCCGGGGCAAATCCCTGGGCGCCGCCTGGTATATGCCGGAAGAACGCCAGATTGTCAATACCGACCAGATGATGGACGAAATGGCTGCGACACTGGGAGGACGGGCTTCGGAAAGCGTGGTTTTCGGCAAAATCTCCACCGGAGCGCTTAACGATTTGGAGCGGGTGACCAAACAGGCATACGCCATGGTGAAATACTACGGGTTGAACGAAAGGATAGGCAACCTGAGCTATTACGACTCCACGGGGCAAAGCGAATACGCCTTTACCCAGCCGTACAGTGAGCAGACCGCGCAATGCATAGACGAGGAAGTGCGCAAGCTGGTGGAAAAAGCCTTCACCTGTGCCACGGACATTCTGAATGCGCACCGTGAGCAGTTGTCGCAACTGGCGGAGTTGCTGCTGGAACATGAAGTGATCTTCAGCGAGGATGTGGAGCGCATCTGCGGCCCGCGTCCGGCATAAGGGTGCGGCTGCTTATTTTTTGAGGTGTTTGCCTAAGGAAAACAGCAGGTCGGTAAACAGCATCTTGGTGTTCACGTTGGCTTCCACCTGTTTCACCGCCGTGTTCAGCAGCGTGTAGAAAGGGGAGATGTTGTCTTCCCGTATAAACGGCTTGAAGCTTTCAATCCATTGCTCCTCTTCCGGGGAGGAAGGCGCCAATGCTTCCATGGAAATGTTTTGCAGCACGCATTTGCGCACCATTACCAAGGCGTAGCGCAGGTATTGCTTCTGCCCTTCCCGTCCCAGCGCCTCCATGCGGCCGATCCATTGCAGCACCATGGGGAAATCAAAGTTTTTTACGGGATGGTACAAAGCATAGGCATGGCGCATCATTTCCTTGAAAGCGGCAAACCACTGCTCCTTGTCTTCTGTCTGTTCCTCGTAACGCAAAGCTGCTGTCAGGTTGTTTTCCGACATGGAGGCGATGCGGAGCGCTGTGCCGGCATCGCAGGCTTTTTCCTTTTGTATGATTTCCGCCAGCTCCCGGGTGTTGAATCGCCGTATTTTGACCAGCTGGCTGCGGGAAACGATGGTGTTCAGCACCTGGTTGTAATTTTCGGTGATCAGTATAAACAAGGTGTTCCCGTCCGGTTCCTCCAAGGTCTTAAGCAATTTGGGGGCAATTTGCGGATTCAGCTTGTCCACCATCCATAGGATGAATACTTTGTATTTTGCTTCATAGGCTTTTACGGCGGTTTGCGGCAGCAGAAGGTCCATATCCTCCTTGTTCAGCATGCCCTGCTTGTTTTCCATGCCAATATGCCGGTACCAGTCATGGAGGGAGAAAAGCCCGTTGGTTTCCTTGATCAGGCTCCGCCATTCATTATAATAGGTGTAGGAAGAGGTGTCTTTCCCTGCGGGATGCGGAAAATAGCAATGCAGATCGGGATGTGCCAGTTCCTGGAATTGTTGGCAGGAGGGGCATGCGCCGCAGGAATCCGTTTCCGTACGGTTAGGGCAATTGATGTATTGGGCATAGGCGAGGGCCAGTGCCAGGGAGTGGCAGCCTTCCATGCCATAGAACAATTGGGCATGGCTGACCCTTCCGCTGCTGACGGTCCGGCGCAGCTGCTGCTTCACTTCTTCGGGTGCAAATACTTCGGAAAAGAGCATGGGACTATTGGCTGATGATGTCTTTCACAACCGCAATCAGCTGCTCTTCCATACGGGAGCCTGCCGCCAGAATGTCCTCGTGGGTGTCCGTGTTGGGCTGCTGGGGGTTGAATACGTTGGTGATGACGGAAATGCCCAGGCATTTCATGCCGGCGTGCCGGCAAACAATGGCTTCCGGAACGGTGGACATGCCAACGCTGTCCGCACCGAACATGCGGTACATGCGGTATTCGGCCGGCGTCTCAAGGGAAGGGCCTTGCACGCCTATGTACACGCCCCGGTGGTAGCGCAGTCCGTGCGCTTTGGCCGCGGCTTCGGCCTTGTCCAGCAGCACGGCGTCATAGACTTCGCCCATGTTGGGGAAGCGCGGTCCGAGGCTGTCCTCGTTTTTCCCGTGCAGCGGATGCTCGGGGAAAAAGTTGATGTGGTCGCGCAGGAGCATGAGGTCACCGATGCGATAGTCCGGATTCACGCCTCCGGATGCGTTGGAAAGGATCACCGTTTCCACACCCAAAGCTTTCATCACGCGTATGGGGAACGTTACCTGCTGCATGCTGTAGCCTTCATAATAATGGAACCTGCCTTGCATGGCCATGATTCCCTTCCCGTTCAGGCTGCCAAACACCAGGTTCCCGGCATGGCCGGCCACGGTGGAAACGGGAAAGTGCGGAATGGCCGCGTAGGGGATGCTGCAGCGCTCCTCCATGTGATGGACGAACCCGTTCAGGCCGCTGCCCAGTACAATGGCGGTTTTCACCTGCTGTCTGGCGGTCTGTTCGATATATCGTTTAGCTTCTTGAATGCTTTTCAACATAGTTCAGTATGAATTGGTGGAAGGCCTCCTTGTATTTATGGTAAAACTCCACCTTGATGGGCAAGGTGAAAATGGGTGTGTCTTTCAACAAGGGACTCAATTTCTTGTCATGCAAGCGCATGGCGTCTTTTTCCGTGACAATCACCGCTTTGTAAGGGGAAAGGGATCGATCCAGGTATTTTTTCATTTTGCGGATGTCTTCCGGGGTGAAATTATGGTGATCGCGGAAGGTCAGCATCTGGAATTCCTTGTATTGCTCTTTCAGGTAATTGATCAAAGGCTGCGGATTTGCAATGGCCGTCATGAGCACCACGCTCTTCAGTTCGAACGGCAGTTGCCTGGCGGCTTGGTTAAAGGGCGCTATAGGCAGGAAGCTCATGTGGGAGAAGAAAATCTGCTGGTGCGCTTTCGGCTGTATTTTCTTGATGATGCTGCGTTCGTGCATGCGGGAGAGCACGGAAGGGCATTTGGTGACAATGATGGCGTCCGCCTCATCGGCGGCCTGGATGTCTTCCCTCAAATTGCCCCAGGGAAACACATGGTCTTCCGTATAAAGGCGGCTGTATTCCGTCAATAGGATGTTGAGCCCGGCTTTCATCTGAAGGTATTGGTAGGCGTCGTCCATAAGGATGACTTCTGTTTCCGGCAGGGTGCGGCGGATATAGGCTATGCCATCCACCCGGTTCTCCGATACCGCTACAGGGATGGAAGGGAATTTTTGGTGGATTTGCATGGGCTCGTCCCCGATGGTGCTGCTGTCGGACTGATGGTCCGCGAAATAGAACCCTTTGGTGGAACGCCCGTAGCCTCTGCTGATCACCGCCAGCGTGTGGGAATCCTGCAACATACGGATCAGGTATTCGATATGCGGCGTTTTCCCTGTGCCGCCCACCGTCAGGTTGCCCACATTGATGACAGGGAAGGGGTGGCGCACACGGTACATGCCGCCCTTACGGTTGTAAAAGGCCCGCCGAATTCGCATGAAAACAGTCCATAATCCGGCAAAAATCACGCCCAATGTGTTGCGAAGAAACTGCAATTTATTGAATGATAACTAAATATACAATTAAAAATATTTATGCAATTGAACTGCTAATATACGTATTTTCTTATTAATTTTGTTAAAATTTTAATAATTATTTTTATGCTTGTAAAAGAGATTATTGCATATATGGAGGTGGTGGCTCCGCTTTCCCTGCAGGAAAGTTACGACAATGCCGGCCTGCAGGTGGGGGATCCCCTTCAAACGTTCACCGGAGGCATCGTCTGTCTGGATGTCACCATGGAGGTGCTGCGGGAGGCAGTGGATACGGGCGCCAATCTGGTGATTTCCCATCATCCCGTGCTTTTTCACCCTTTGCGCCAGGTCAGTCCGTACGCTTTGGCCGGCCAGGTGGTGATGTACGCGGTAAACCATCAGCTGGTGATTTATTCCGCCCATACCAACCTGGACAATGCCGAGGATGGCGTAAACGCTTGTCTGGGAAGGCTGCTGCAGCTGGAAAAGCTTCGTCCACTGCTTGCGAACACGCCGTCGGAGCTGACGGGAAGCGGTGCGATAGGGGAGCTGGCTTCACCCATGCCGGATACGGATTTTTTGGCCATGGTCAAGCGGAAACTGGAGACGGATGCCTTGCGGCACGGCCCTTTGAACGGGATGCCGATCCGCCGGGTCGCCCTTTGTGGCGGCGCCGGGGCATTTCTTNNAAGCCGATGTGTTTGTTGTAGGAGAAGTTCATTATCATGACTTTGTGGACTACCAAGGACGCATGCTGATTGTTGAAACCGGCCATTACGAAAGCGAATCCGTCATAAAATCCGATTTAGTGGAAAAACTTAACCGGAAATTTAGTAATTTTGCAGTTTGTAAAAAGGAGAAAAAGCCTTATCAATATTTGTAAAAGTTTGGATATATGCAATCAAAGGAAAACCAAGAACAACAGGAAGTACAGTCGGTAGAAAACAGCCTGGTAGCATTGCGCAAGCTGCAGATTATTCATTCCAAAATCGATAAAATCCGCACCTATCGCGGAGAACTTCCTTTGGAAGTGCGGGATTTGGAGGCCGCATGCGAAGGTATTGAAACCCGTATGAATAAAATCGCTGACATCATTGCGGATTTTCAGGCCAAGATCACCGAAAGGGAAACCATCAGCAAGAATGCCAATGCTGCCATTGCGAAATACAAGGAGCAGATTGATAATGTGCGGAACAACAGGGAATACGATGCCTTGAACAAGGAAATCGAGTACCAGACGCTTGAAATCGAACTAAGCAACAAGCGTATGGAAGAATACCGCAACTCCATAGCCAGCAGGGAAGAGGAAATCGCCGCCTGCAAAGCCGAACTGGAGACCATGAGCGAGGAGCTCAGGACAAAAAAGGCGGAACTGGACGGCATCATTGCCGAAACCGAGAAGGAGGAGACCCGCCTGCTGGAGAATGTGGAGAAATACGAAGTCGCTGTGGAACCCAGGCTGCTGGTTGCGTTCAAGCGTATCCGCAACAACATGCGTAACGGGCTTGCCGTTGTGAAAATCGAAAGGGACGCCTGCGGAGGCTGTTTCAGCAAAATCTCCCCGCAACGCCAGCTGGATATACGTATCCACAAGAAAATCATCGTTTGTGAGTTCTGCGGACGCATTCTGGTGGACGATGACATTGCCGACAAGGCCAATCAGGAGATGCAGGATTTGGCATAACCATCAGTTTTGCTGAAAATGAAAAAGATTTTTTGCATATTTGCCGTAGCCGCCGTTATGGCGACATCATGCGGGACCCTACAGCATCTTTCCCAAATAACGAACCTGAAAAACTGCAATTTTTCCTTGCGTTCGGTGGAGAGTGTGCAAGTGGCGGGAATCAATGTGAAAAACCTGAAAAGCTTGAGCGCGGCTGATCTGGTCACGATTGCTGCGTGCATTTCCGCGAAAAAGCTGCCTGTCTCTTTGGGAGTTTCTGTCGGAGTGGACAATCCTGGCGCGGACGCGGCGGCGGTCACCCGTATGGAATGGGTGTGCACGGTGGATGACAAGGCTTTGGCAACGGGCATTGTCAGTGACAAAGTCACGGTTCCGGCCCAGAGTTCGGTCACCATTCCCCTGAGGGTGAATATGGACGCCTACGAACTTTTCTCCTCTACCGGCGTGGACGCTGTCAAGACATTTATCCAGAGTTTTTCCACGGACGATTCCGTCTCCTCGCGGGTTGCGGTCAAGGTGAAACCCACCGTTACCGTCGGGTCGGCCACCATCACTTTCCCAAATTACATTACCTTGTTATCAAATAAGTAACCATGCCCTTTGTCTTTGAATGCATCAAACCCGTTGTCAGGCCCGACTACAAAGTAGCCGTGCTAGGGGGCGGAAGCTGGGCTACCGCTATAGTGAAAATATTGTCCACCAATATGAAACGGGTCTACTGGTGGGTGAGGGAACCGGAAATTGTGGAAGGTATCCGCAGTTTCGGGCACAATCCCTTATATATGAATGAAACCCAGTTGAATCACAAGCGCATAAGTGTGTCAAACCGCTTGGCGCAAACGGTTAAGAAGGCGGATGTGGTGGTGGTGGCCATTCCCTCGGCCTATATGCATGCCTCCCTCTCCGCCTTGAAAGAGAACGCTTTCGACGGTAAATTTGTGGTGTCCGCCACCAAGGGGCTGCTGCCGGAGCATACGCTTTCCGTTTCCGGTTATTTCCAGCAGTTCTTTCATGTGGACGCGCAGCGTATGGGGATTCTCATGGGACCTTCCCATGCGGAGGAAATCGCGCGGGAACGCCTGACTTACCTGACTTCCGCTTCCGATAACCAGCAATTGGCCGAGGATGTGGCCAATCTCTTCCGCTGCCGCTATGTGGTGGTGAATTTGTCGGACGACATGAAAGGGATTGAGTTCTGTGTGGTGCTGNNTCACTGGCAGCCGGCATCTTCCGCGGGCTGGGGGCCGGAGACAACCTGCTGGCCCTGTTCAACGCCAACTGCTACCGGGAAATGACGCAGTATTTGCAGCACGCTTTCCCCAAGGAGGACAGGGTGTACGCCCTTTCCCCCTATTTGGGGGACTTCCTGGTCACCACCTATTCCCAATACAGCCGTAACCGCAATTTCGGCTACATGGTGGGCAAGGGCTATTCCGTCCGAACCATACTGATGGAAATGAAAATGGTGGCGGAAGGCTATACCGCCGTCGCCAATGCCTATGCATACAACGAAGCACACGACAAGCTGGATCTTCCCATACTGACAACCACCTATAGGATACTCTATGAGCACGTGCCGGTACGGACAAGCATCCATCGTCTGTTGGACCAATTAAAATAAATATACCATGATGAAAAAAACGATGGGCCGCTTGATGCTGGCTGCCGTATTTTTGGCCTGTTTCCAAGTTAATGCACAAGAAATCAAAGATATTGCTCTTGATTCCTATAAAAAGAGCTCCAAAGTGGACACTTCGGTCAAGGAAAAACGCTGGACCTATGGCGGTGTGACCCTGCTGACCTTCGCCCAGGACTACACCTTGAACTGGTCTGCCGGTGGGGATCCTGCCATCAGTGTGAAGGGGACAGGAAACTATTTCCTGAAATACAACAAACAGCGCCTTTCCTGGGAGAACCTGCTGAACATTGACTACGGCATGCAGCGCAACATGGAGACCAAGGTCAACACCAAAACGACGGACAATGTGGAATTGGCTTCCAACCTGGGCTATCGTCTGGGCGGTAATTGGAACGGCGCCGCTTTGGTTAAGATGCAGACCCAGTTCTCGGACGGTTACACCAACGAGGTGATTTCCTCCGCGTTTATGACTCCGGCCTATGTGATCACCTCCATAGGTATGGACTACAAAAAGAAGGACTGGTCCGTCTTTATTTCGCCCATAACCGGCAAGACCACCTTCAAGCTGGATGAGCGTTTCCTGGACGGGAACTATTTCGCGGTCAAGGAGGGGCTGACCTGTTTCGCCGCGCTTGGCGGATTCGCACGCTTTATGATCCAAAAGGACATACGTCCGACGATTAACCTATACTCCAAACTGGAACTGTTCTCGGATTATTTCAACTCACCGGAAAAGGTGGACGTGAACATGGAGATGCGCTGGATGTTTAAATTAACCAACTGGTTGTCGTTTAGTGTATTTGCAGCTGTTGTGTACGATTACGACGTGCGATTCACGCGCTTTGCTCCGGACGGTGTAACCCCATTGCTTGCGGCTGACGGAAGCAAGCTGACGACCGACCATCTGCAGTTCAAGGAGAATTTTGGGCTTTCCCTGACGCACAAGTTCTCTCAAAAGGCAAAGCACGGCAAAACGGGGGACAAAAAGTAAGTCCCCTTACAGGCTGTTGAACAGCTGCAGGATTTTGTCCGCATAGGTTTTGGAAACCGGGATTTCCGGAACGTTGTCCACATCCAGTTCGACAAACAAGCCTTCTTTGTTCTTTTTCAATATCTTGATTTTTTGCGTATTGATAATGTAGGAACGGTGGCAACGGACCAATTGCCGCTCCGGGAAGAGGTGCTCTATGTTTTTCAAGGTGTTCCGTAAGAGGAAGCCGCTCACTTCCCCTTTGTTCAGGTAATGGATTTTCACATAATTGTCCGCTGCTTCGAGGTACAGCAGGGCATCCGTATGCACGGAAAGTTTCAGTTCGTCTTTCTCGTCTTTGAAATGGATGAGCGGTAAAGACTGGGGGTCGTTATCCGATGCTTCGCTAAAGGCGGGGCGTTGCACGCTTTCCAGTGCTGAAATCAGCGATTCGACTTCCTCTTCCTTGTTTTTCAAGGAGAAATACAGGTAGGAGAGGGCATAGGGGATGCACAGGATAAGTGTGGTGATCAGGTAGGTGCGCGGATAAATGGTGAAGTAGGCGTTATAGCTTGCCTTTTTGGTGATCAGCCAGGTGAATAGGGTGACGGCAAAGGCGATAGCCGCGAACTCCAGAAAAATCCACAGCAGGAAATTCAGTATGGTCACCGATCTCCGTTTGGACACGAAATACAAGATTATCCGACTGACGGCCAGGGTGCCCAAGCCAATCAGCACCACCAGTATGGCATAAAACACGAATTTGTCGATATTGGTGCCCTTAAACATCCATTGGGTGGCGTCAAAGGGTTGGTACACTACAATGAAGATAAGCGCGTATAAACTTACAAAAAACAGAAAATGCAGCGTGTTTCGCAATTCGGTAATGTAATTCGGAACGTATCGTTTCATTTTACCCCATGTTTTGGACTGCAAAAGTAAGCAAAAATCCAACACAAATCCCCAAAGGGTCCGTTTTGCCCCATATTTGGCGTTTTTACCCAAAATATGCCGTTTTCGCCCACAAATTTCCGTGGTGGTACCATTTTTTCGTCCCAGTAGCTGCAAAACCGCTTTCTTTGCAGCGCAAAAAAAAAACATCTGATTTATGGAAATACGTAGACTGTTTGACATTCTGGAGCATTACAAATCGAATAAGCCCGACCAGCCCGTTGCCCTGGCCATGAAAGATGATGACGGCAAGTGGATTAAATACAGCCTGGCGGACTATTGCCATTATGCGGACATGGCCGCTTATGCGCTGATTGAATTGGGGATTGCCCCTAAGGATAAAGTTGCCATTATCAGCACCAACCGTCCGGAATGGAACATGATGGACATGGCCGTGATGAAGATCGGCGCCATTACCGTTCCGGTATACCCGAACATTACGGAAGAGGATTACCGCTACATTCTCCGCCATTGCGAGGCGAAACTGCTGCTGATCGAAGGTGCGGAAGTGATGCGCAAGATAGAGCATATACTGCCTGACCTTCCCGATGTGAAATACGTGTATACGTTTAAAGACAGGGGGACTTTCCCGTATTGGGACCAGTTTATCCGTTTCGGGGAGGAGCATCCCCATCCGGAGGAGCTGACCATACGTTCGGCGGAAGTGCTGCCGGAACAGTGCAGCACCATCATGTACACTTCCGGAACCACCGGCACGCCCAAGGGGGTGATGCTTTCCCACAGCAACATTGTGAACCAGCTGCTGAATTTATACCATATTATTGCTGATTGGTCACATACCGCTTTGAGTTTTCTGCCGTTATGCCATGCTTACGAACGTATGCTGGTTTTTTTGTACCAGTATAGGGGGCTGTCGGTGTATTATGCGCGCAACCTGGGCACCATTGCGGAAGACATACATGCGGTGCGTCCGACCATGATGTCCACAGTGCCGCTCATGCTGGAGAAAATGTTCGATAAGATAAACCAGAGCGGAAGACAGCAGCGCGGCATCGCCCGGCTGATTTTCTCCCGCGCCATACGCCTGGCCTGCCGCTATCATATTGAAAAGAGCGACAGGACCTTGTGGTACCGTATGAGGCACAAAGTGGCGGCC
>DBVK01000154.1:0-768 GCA_002308135.1 Bacteroidales bacterium UBA1266 | reverse complement strand
GGCTATGGCATGACGGAGACCTCTCCGGTGATTGCCGTCAGCTGCAACGAGAAATACGGCAGGGAGGCCGGTACGGTCGGTTTTCCGCTGCATGGCGTGGAAATCGCGTTTACTGAAAACAACGAGCTGATTTGCCGGGGGCATAACGTGATGATGGGCTATTACAAGGATGAAAACCTGACGCATAGCGTCATTGATGCGGACGGATGGATGCATACTGGTGACACGGGGCGTTTTACCGATAAGGGACAGGTTGTTATCACTGGTCGTTTGAAGAGTTTGTTTAAATCATCTTTGGGCAAATACATCAACGCCTCTGTGATTGAATCCAAGTGTTCGGAATCCCCTTTTGTGGAGCATTCGGTGGCTTTTGGTGACAACCAGCGTTTTGTTGTGGCGGTGATTGTGCCGGACCAGACCAACCTGAAGGATTGGTGCAAATCGCGCGGCATTGACTGCACGGACATGGAAAAGGCATTGGGGGAACCCGCTGTGGCAGCGCTTTTCCAGCAGGAAATCCAGCGTTGCAACGAGGCCTTGAGCGAAGCGGAGAAAATCAAAAAGTTCAAAGTGCTTTCCGACACTTGGAGTATCGCGAACGGAATGCTTACCCCCACATTGAAGGTGAAAAGAGGGGAAGTGGAAAAAAAGTACGCAGATATCATTGCGGATTTATACAAATAAATTTGTTTTTTTACTACTTTTGCAGGTTAGGGTGCTGGTGTACGCCGGCATCCCTATACTGTAGTAGTAATTTTGAAAACTAAA
>DBVK01000132.1 GCA_002308135.1 Bacteroidales bacterium UBA1266 | reverse complement strand
GTCAGGGCGGAGGTGAAGCTGATGTCTCCGCCGCACAGGCGGATCATGCGGAAGGGCAGCCCCAGTTGCTGTATCAGCCCGCCCACATGTTTTTTCATGTCTTCCAATACCTGGTAGGATGTTTCCGGTTCCACAATCTGCACAATTTCNNTCGTAAGAGCGGTCAGGGTGCTCGATGGTCACAATCTCAATCTTGTCGAACTGGTGCAGACGGTTGAGACCGCGCACATCCTTGCCGTAGGAGCCCGCCTCCCGCCGGAAACAGGCCGAATAGGCGCAATGCCGTATGGGAAGCTCGCTTTTTTTCAGCAGGCTGTTCCTATAAATGTTGGTGATGGGCACTTCCGCCGTCGGAATAAGGTACAGCTTGTCCTCACTGACAAAATACATCTGGCCTTCCTTGTCCGGAAGCTGTCCGGTGGCGTATCCGGAATCGGCATTGACCACGTAGGGCACCTGCACTTCCACATAGCCCGCCTTGCTTGCCTCATCCAGGAAGAAATTGACAAGCGCCCGCTGCAGCTTGGCCACTTTCTCCCGATACAGGGGAAATCCCGCTCCTGTCAGTTTGCAGCCTGTTTCAAAATCAATCAGGTTTTTCTGACTGCAGATGTCCCAGTGGGGCAGGTAGTTGAATTTTTTCTCAAAATCCCCCCAACGGTATTCCTCCACATTGTCTTCGGCTGTTTTCCCTTCCGGTACGGAAACGTGGGGCATGTTGGGCAGCAGCACCAGCGTCTGGTTGATTTTATCGTCCCAATCCTTTAGCGCCTCTTCCAGGGTTTTGGCCGCCTCTTTCAAGGCTGCGGTGCGTTGTTTGGAAGCCTCTGCGGCTTCTTTGTCCCCTTCCTTATACAGCCTGCCGATGTCCTTGGCAATGCGGTTCTGTTCGGCATAGTTGTCGTCCAGCTGTTTTTGGCACTCTCTTTTCTGTTTGTCGTAATTGAGAATGCTTTCCACTTGTTCTTTGGCGTCAAAATGCTTGACAAGCAGTCGCTCAATTACTTTCTCCGGATTTTCTCTTAAGGTGGTTAAAGGTATCATGATTTAATGTGTATGGCGTTGTAATAAAATAACCTGTCCTTTCTTTAGCAAGGCGTTTCTTTCCAATTGGTTAATGGTCATTATGCTGCTCATGCGGCAACCGTAGCGCTGGCAAATTTCCCGCAGGGTTTCCGAACTGGAGGCAACCACGTGCTCACGGTAATCCACAGCGTATTTGGGCTTTTTCTCTATATAGACCCATTCCCCTTCTTGCGGCTCTTATTTGTTGGACAGCAGGTCATTGTATTTCCGTATGCGGAACAGGGGCTGCTGCACGTCAATGGCGATGCTCAGGTAGGTGTCTTCTTTTTGTGCCACAACAAAATACGAACCGTTATTGGCGTATACCGTCCGCTTGGTGTATGGATAGCTGACCGCTTTCGGCATACCTGTGCGGCTGGTGTCCAGCACAAAGACGGGAGCTGAATCGAATGGGGAGGCAGGGGCGCCGATATGGTCGTAGGCGTCCAAATGGTAGCGTTCAATCAGGGAAACCAAGCGGTCCGGGTAATTGGGATTGGTGGCGTAGCCGCAGGCTTTCAGCCCTTCGGCCCAGGCTTTGTAGTCGGTGGGTGGGAGGGAGAACAGCCGTTCGTAGCGTCTGGCTTTCAGGAAATCGGAATGGTCATTATAGGAGTCCTCCACGCTTTTGTATTTGCGGAAACATTCGTTTTCCTTGTCATCGGTTTTGTAGTAGGTTTCCCCCTGCCATTGGGAGTGGCATTTGATGCCGAAATGATTGTNNACTTGCCAAGTCACTGGTTCCTGCCGCGGACTCCAGTATCCCTTGCGCCAGCGTGATGCTTGCCGGAATCCCGTGGCTCTGCATTTTCTGCACCGCAAGCGAATGATAATTCTCTATATAAATATAAATGTCATTTTCGGTATACTGTGCTTGCAGTGTTGAAACACACAAGCAGAGCAGACACAGCGGCAAAATCCATTTTTTGTTCATATGCATCGTTTTAAGCTAATGTTATAACTGAAAAACAAGCCGGCTATTGTGGCGTTACGGCTGATTTTTGATTTTTGCCTCGATAAGCGAAGTCGAATAGCCGGGGGTGAGGGGGATGGCGCAAACCTCCCCTCCTTTGGCCCGGACAATGTCCGCTCCGACCATGCTTGCCTCCGTATAGTCCCCTCCTTTGACCAGCACATCCGGTTGAACAGCCTTTATCAGTTCGTAGGGGGTGTCTTCGTCAAAGCGCACCACCGCGTCCACGCAGGCAAGTGCGGCCAGCACCAGCCCTCTCGAGCTTTCATCGGTAATGGGGCGGTGTGGTCCCTTCAGTCGGGCGATGGAGGCATCCGAATTCATCCCGACGATAAGGACGTCCCCCAATTTGGCGGTTTCCCACAGGTATTCCACATGCCCCCGGTGCACAAGGTCAAAACATCCATTGGTGAATACGAGGCGTTTACCCTCTTCCCGCCATTTCCGCAGGGGGAGCTGCAGGCTTTCCAGGGTGTGCAGTTTACTTTGCAGGCTTTGGATCGGTCTCATCTTCAGTTTTGTTTGGAAGTGTTTTGACGGATTTCCGCTGTGCGGTATAGATAAGCGACACCAGTCCGCCTGCCACATACACTATGGTTTCGTTGGCCCAGATGACCCAGCCTATCGCCAGCCCCGTCTCGTAGGGGACACCGTACAGGAGGAGCACTTGGGAAACCAATAGGGGATAGGCGCCGAGTCCGCCTTGTGCAATGATGAAACCAAAGGTTCCGACCACCACACAGGAAAGGGAGGCTATCCACACGGGATTGCCCATATGCAGCATCTCGGGGAAGGCAAGGCTGCCTACCAGAAACATGAAATACCAGCAGCCCCAGATCAGCACAGAATAGAGAATGAACAGTCCGGGTTGGCGCAAATGGGCGATGGAGGCCAGCCCTTGCCATAGTCCGACCAGGATCTCCTTGATTTTCAGAAACACTTTTGTTTTTCCCAGAAATTTGCCCAGCACGATAAAAAGCAGCGCCACACCGGCAATCGTGAGCAATACCGTAATCCATTTGCCAGCATGGAATCCTGCCAGCTTGCCGCCCATGTGGTCCAGACCGAGCAGTGGAATCAGCTTGTCCGCTTCCGCTAACATGGCCACAAGAAACAGCACGCCCATCAGCAGGGTGTCCACCACGCGTTCCGTAATGACGGTTCCCAGGCTTTTTTGGAAAGGCACTTTGGAAAATGTCTGCAGATAGGTGCAGCGAAGCACTTCCCCCAAACGCGGGATGGCGATATTGGCCAGGTAGCAGATCATGACAGAATGGTAGGCATCGGAGCGGGAAACCCGGTGACCCAACGGCTCTATGAGGATGATGGCCCGCAGCCCGCGCAGATACACGCTGATGACACCGAGGATCATGCCAATCAGCAGAAACACCCAGCGGTATCCGGTGAACACACTTTTCATGTCTGTCAGAACAGTTGTGCGCTGTTCAGGGGTGAGGCCTCTGACGGAAAGCCAGATGAAAAAGATTCCCAAGCCGACGAACACGATAAACGTCAGGATTTTTTTCAAGGTGTCTTTCTTCATGGGGGCTTGTATTTTCTGTATTTGAAAAGGATTAATCAAGGATAGATAACAGATGCAAAAGTACAATTTATTTGTATAGCTCATCCCGTTTGCCGGGAAAAAAAGCTGCAAAGTGACGGCCCGTAGTGTGACGAGAAAAAAAATAAAAGAGAAAATACAAATATATTTGTTTTTGATGTAATTTTGCAAATTCTGGTATAATATGGAATAAAATCGGAATAAAAAAATAATACTTTATAAATCAAAAATTTAAACAGTATGAGAAGGTTTAAGTTTATGCTATGTCTGCTGGGGGCGGTGCTATTTTCGTCCGTGCAGGCACAATCTCCTTCAATGAAGTTGAAGCCGTATGATAATCCTCTCTTTTTATCCAACTACACTAAGGGAGCGACCTACTTCTTTGATGTGATGAAGAGTAACGGGTCGTATGGGGACGTCTTTGTTGAACTCAGGTATGTTATTGAGTATACACCAAGTGTTACCTCATCCGCATGGGATACCATAGGTTTGGACTTTGACGAGTATGGCTCCGTAGTGGCTAAGACGGTCTTACATGACGCATCTGCAGACATTACGGAAATCGATACGCTTCATCATTGGGGCGGCTCTTACCCGAAGTATGTGCCCGCATCCAGCAGCGGCAGCCAGCTGATCCGTCTGAGTGCGCTGGACACCGCTTCGCTGGTGACGTTGCAATTCAAAAAGCCGGGTTATTATCGGATGACATACATGTTAGAACAGTATTTCTGCCCTGGGGTCACTTCTTCTGAGATGCTGTATCCGAAATCGTCAGCTGTTTATTGGGGACCTGTCTTGTACGATATCAAGATGTTACATATAATGGACTCCACCCTTCCCAGCGGCGAGGTGTTCACTTCCATGCCTTCGTCGCTGAGCGCAGGCTACCCGTATCAGATGGGTATACGCCTGGATGCCGGCAGCTACCAGTATGCTGACTACTCGGCTCCAGCCTACATCACTTACAGTCTGATGAAACGGAACATGACGTCTGGCGTCTACGAGCCCGTGTCGGTTTCCGACTTCGGCAGCTTCACATTGAAGTACGGCACCATGGTTCTGGGCGACAGTGCCGGCCGTCTGCCTCTGGGTCCCCGCGGGCATATGGACCTGAAGGATTTGCACAATGATACGCTGATGATTGATCTTATGAGCAATCTGAATAGCGGGGGGATGTATAAATTGAACGTCCAGGTGTACCAGTACGACAGTAACCGCTATCACTACACGGATCGCGACACTGTCCGCCACGGCCTGCTGATGGACACCTCCTACTACCTGACGTTTGAAAACCATCCCGAGCACCTGCTGACGCTCCAGCCCACGCATCGTCCCGACACCGTGCGCAACTACACCAAGGGGGCGACCTACTTCTTCGACATGATGAAGCGCAACTCGATTTTCGGCAACGAGATGGTGGATTTGGATTATGTCATGATGTATTCAACGGACAGCCTGACGTGGGATACCGTAGGGCTGACCTTTGACGATTACGGAGCGATGATGACGACGTCGTGGATTCACACGTCCACGGGGACGGTGGTG
>DBVK01000085.1 GCA_002308135.1 Bacteroidales bacterium UBA1266 | reverse complement strand
GGTATGACCGGAGGTCAGATGGCCCCTACCACCCTGGTCGGCATGAAATCCGCCACGACGCCTTACGGACGTAATGTGGCCTTGAACGGCTACCCTTTGCGTATCACGGAACTGATTTCCACATTGCCCGGCACCTATTTCGTGTCCCGTCAGAGTGTGCACACCCCGGCGGCGGTGCGCAAGGCCAAGGCGGCGGTGCGCAAAGCCTTTGAGAATCAAAAGCTGAACAAGGGCCTTTCGTTTGTGGAGATTGTCTCCTCTTGCAATTCCGGCTGGAAAATGACACCGGTGCAAGCCAACCATTGGATGGAGGAGAACATGTTCCCCAACTATCCGGTCGGAGACATCAAGGTGGACGGCAAGATAGTCGACGGTGTCGATTTGAACCGTATCGTGGTGGATCACCCCTTAACAGTTGTCAATAAATAATCATTTTAAAGCGAAAAATCATGACAGAAGAAATAATTATAGCCGGTTTTGGCGGACAGGGCGTGCTCTCCATGGGTAAAATCCTTGCCTATTCCGGTGTGATGCAGGATAAAGAAGTGAGTTGGATGCCTTCCTATGGTCCCGAAATGCGTGGTGGTACCGCCAACGTGTCGGTGATTATCAGCGATGAGCGCATCAGTTCCCCGATCATCAACCAGTTTGATACGGCGATTATTCTGAACCAGCAGTCGCTGGACAAATTTGAGAAAAGTGTGAAACCGGGCGGTCTGCTGATTTTTGACCCCAACGGCATTACCCACGAGCCTACGCGTAAAGACATTAATATTTATAAGATTGCCGCTACGCAGAAAGCCCAGGAAATGGGTATCAGCAAGGTGTTCAACATGGTGGTGCTCGGCGGTTTCCTGAAGCTGAAACCCATTGTGGAACCCAAGTATATCCACGAAGGGCTCGAGCATTCGCTTCCCCAGCGCCATTGGAACCTCATTCCCCAGAACGAGGAAGCCATTGAAATCGGCAAGGGTTTGATAGAAGCGGTGCAGGTGCTGTAGGCATTTGGCCCGTAATGCAAAGGGAGGAGGCCGCCAATTGGTTTTCTCCCTTTTTTTATTGTTTGTCTGGAACGCTTTCCCCCTTTGCCGGATGCTGTATGTTTCAGCCGGAATGCCTGTGCCCCGGCGGCGGGAGCGGTGCTTGTGCCATGCCGGTAATAGTAATTTACAGTATTCAGAATCAATGGTTTGTAATTTTTTTGGAGAAAAAAAGGAAAAATATTTGTGGAAAATGAATATTTTTGCAGTTTGTAAAAAACCATTAAATAACTATATATGTGTGGAATTGTAGGTTATATTGGGGAACAGGAAGCATATCCTATTCTGATTAAAGGACTTCACCGTTTGGAATACCGTGGTTACGACAGTGCCGGTGTTTCATTGATCAATCCGGAAGGGAAACTTTCGGTGTATAAAGCTACGGGCAAAGTGTCCGCTTTGGAGGAGAAATGCAGCGTGGAGGATGTGAGCGGCTCCATAGGTATAGCGCACACCCGCTGGGCGACGCACGGGGAACCCAATGCTGTCAATGCCCACCCTCATTTGAGCGGTAGCGGGAATCTGAGCCTGGTGCACAATGGAATCATAGAGAATTACAAAGCCCTTCGCTCCATGCTGGAGAAAAAAGGCTTTTCGTTTTGCAGCGACACGGATACGGAAGTGCTGGTGCAGCTGATTGAATATACCCAGCAGAACCATAAGTGTGATTTGTACACGGCCGTGCAGCGGGCTTTGAAAAGCGTGATTGGCGCCTACGCCATTGCCGTGCTGGAGAAAGCCCATCCCGACCAGATCATCTGCGCCCGCAAGGGCAGCCCCTTGGCGATAGGTGTGGGAACGGATTCCCGTGGGTACAAGGAGTTTTATATAGGTTCGGACGCCACGCCGATTATCGAATACACTAACCAGGTGGTGTACCTGAATGATGAGGAGATAGCGCTGATGAACCGTAAGGGGGATTTGGAAGTGGTCAACCTTTCGAACATTAAGCAGACACCGGATATGCATACCCTGCAGCTGAGTCTGGACGCGTTGGAGAAAGGCGGCTATCCCCATTTCATGCTGAAAGAGATTTGGGAACAGCCCAATGCGTTGCGCACATGCATTCGCGGTCGTTTGCAGGTCAAGGACAAGGATGTGCTGTTGAGCGGCATACAGGATCACAGGGAGAAATTCCTGAACGCCCGGCGTATCATTATCTGCGCTTGCGGCACCAGCTGGCATTCCGCCCTTATTGCAAAATATTTTATTGAGGAAGCCGCGCAGATTCCGGTGGAAGTGGAGTACGCTTCCGAATTCCGTTACCGCAATCCGGTCATCTATTCCGACGATGTGGTGATAGCGGTCAGCCAGAGCGGTGAAACCGCCGATACTTTGGCGGCCATTCAACTGGCGGAGCAGAAAGGGGCGTTCCTGTACGGTGTATGCAATGTCATCGGTTCCTCCATTGCCCGGGCCACACACAGCGGCACCTACCTGCACGTGGGTCCCGAAATCGGGGTGGCCTCCACCAAGGCGTTTACCGGTCAGGTGATTACCCTGTGCCTCTTGGGATTGGCCATAGCCAAAGAGAAACATGCGTTGAACGATGAAATGTTCCACATGCTGGTGGAAGAGTTGCAGCGGATTCCGGACAAAATGCAATGGACGCTGGAGCACAACAAGCATGTGGACGAATTTGCCCAGATGTTCACCTATTGCCGCAACTTCCTTTTCCTCGGACGCGGATACAATTACCCCGTCGCTTTGGAAGGCGCGTTGAAATTGAAGGAGATTTCCTACATTCATGCGGAAGGCTATCCCGCCGCTGAAATGAAGCATGGACCCATCGCCCTCGTGGACGAGGAGATGCCGGTGGTGTTCATCGCACCCAAGCGGGGCATGTACGAGAAAGTGGTGAGCAATATCCAGGAAATAAAGAGCCGCAAGGGAAAAATCATTTCCGTTGTCACGGAAGGGGACAAAACCGTGCGTGACATGAGTGACTACTGCTTTGTCATTCCCGACACGCGCGATTGTTTTGTGCCGCTGCTGGCGGTGATTCCGCTGCAGCTGCTGGCGTATTACGTGGCGGTTGCCAAAGGCCGCAACGTGGACCAGCCCC
>DBVK01000155.1:790-6903 GCA_002308135.1 Bacteroidales bacterium UBA1266 | reverse complement strand
ACGGATGTGCTTGGGAACGTGCTGCTGCGCAAAACCATGAACGAGGCGGAAGCGCTCTTGGACCTGCAAGCCTACAGCAAGGGCAGCTACTTTATCCGCTATTTGTCGCCCAAGGGAACCCGGACACTGAAATTCATCAAGCGGTAGGAAACGCTTTTTTTCGGAAATCGGAGGCAAAAGATAAAAAATTCCTTAGCATCATAAAATATTTGTGAGGGCTCTCACGTTATTTATTTTTAAGGTTGAATCTTTCCCGGGAAAAATGCCGGGAAAAGAAAGAGTGAAGTAATAAAACACCTCAGAATGAAATTATCGCAGTTCAAGTATTTTTTGCCGCAGGAGCAGATTGCACTGCATCCGCTGGATGATCGTGACGAAGACCGCCTTATGGTGGTGGACAGGAAAAAAGGGACGATTACGCATCGCCAGTTCAAAGACATCACCGAATATTTTGACGACAAGGATGTGCTGGTCCGCAACAACACCAAGGTGCTGCCCGCGGTGCTGGTGGCGCAGAAGGAGAACACGGACACGTTCATCAATGTGTTTCTGTTGCGCGAATTGGAGCAGGAGAGCCGTTTGTGGGATGTGCTGGTGGATCCGGCACGCAAAATCCGTATAGGCAACAAGCTGTTTTTTGACGATGGCAGCCTGGTCGCCGAAGTGATAGACAACACCACTTCCAGGGGACGAACCCTGAGGTTCCTGTATGCCGGCACCTATGAGGAGTTCCGGGCAAAACTGTTTTCCTTGGGACAGATGCCGCTGCCGGACAACATACTGCGTCTCCGGGATGTGGAGACTTGCGACCTGCAGGACTACCAGACCATTTACGCACAAAAGGAGGGGGCGGTCACTTCGCCTTCCGCCGGGCTTCATTTCACCAAGCGCATTTTTAAGATTTTGGAGATTAAAGGCGTGGAATGCGTGGACGTCACATTGCATGCGGGTATAGGCAATTTCCGGGAGATAGATGTGGAGGATCTGGCCAAGCATAAGATCGATTCGGAAGAGATGGAAATCACTCCGGAGGCGGCGCAGCGCATCAATGCCGCCAAGGAGGGCGGACACCGTGTCTGCTGTGTGGGAACCACTTCGCTGAAGGCCTTGGAATCCTCGGTGTATATGTCCGGTATGATTAAGCCGTACAAAGGCTGGACCAATAAATTCATTTTCCCGCCTTATGATTTTCTGTCGGCTGACGCTTTGCTGACCAATTTCAATCCGCCCCAATCCGGTATGCTGATGATCGCTTGCGCCTTCGGAGGCTATGAGCTGATCATGAAGGCATACAAGGAAGCCTTGAATGAGCATTACCGCTTTTTGCCTTACGGTGACGCCATGCTGATTATCTGATGCAAGCTCCGCCGAACCTGCTGGGGATTGACATAGGGAACACCCGCGCCAAAGCCGCTGTATACTCGGACGGGCAATTGCTGGCGTATGGCTGCGGGGAGGAATTGACCCTGCCCCTTCTGATGGAGTGGAAGGGGCGTTTCGGTTTGCGTCACGCCATGCTTTCTGCCGTGGCGGAAAACGCCGCATTGTCCCCAGCCGCGTTGGAACAGTTGTTCACCATGCATTATCCGTCTCCTGCGAGCTTGCCGCATATTCGCTTGCGTTACCAAACCCCGCAGACACTGGGGGCGGACCGTCTGGCCTGTATGGCAGGGGCGGCCGCAATGTATCCCGGCCGCAATGTGCTGGTCCTGCAATGCGGCACCTGCCTGACATCGGATTTGCTGACCTCTGACGGTGTGTATGCCGGTGGCGGCATCGCCCCGGGGCTGCAGCTGCGGTTCAAGGCGCTGCATGCCTTTACCTCCCGTCTGCCTTTGGTGGAGGCGGATACCGCTGTCCCTCTGGCTGGAGACAGCACCAAGGCCTCCATTCAAGCAGGGGTGTGGCATGGCTACCTTTCGGAGTGTGAAGGGTTAATCCAAAAATATCAGGCTGTACACGAGGATCTTATGGTGATTCTGACCGGAGGCGACGCTAGTGCGGTGAAAGATAAATTGAAAATGTGTACCTTTGCGCAGCCGAATTTGGTATTGTTCGGCCTGACGGTAATGTTGAGATATGATATTGACAAACAATAAACTAATAAAAACGCTCGTGCTTTTTTCCCTGTTGTTGCCGTTTAAGTCGGCGGCACAGGAGCATTTGAGCAGGCCGTATTCCCGTTTCGCGTGGGGGGAGATGCAGCCCCGTTCATCCACGCTTGGTCAGGGGATGGGTGGCACATCCTACGCTTATCACAGTCCGATATGCATCAACGTGAAGAATCCGGCTTCCTATACCGCTTTCGATTCCTTGAGTTCGCTGATTGAGGCCGCCATTACCTACGATTTCCACGTATTGCAGGAAAGGGGGCAACGGCAGCAGGGGAGTACAATGCAGATGGATTACCTCTACCTTGGCCTCCCGGTAGCGTCCCGTTGGATGACTGCCTTCGGCATACAGCCTTTCTCCATGGTCAGCTATGACTATACCTATACGGATGAACTGTCGGGCCGCGAGGACATTGACAAGGGCAGTGGAGGCGTCTACGAGCTGTTTTGGGGCAATGCTTTCCGGATAACCCCGCAATTTTCCGCTGGAATTCAGGCTTCCTATCTCTTTGGCACGGTCTTGCATACCCGTGAACTGTATTTTAAGGATGCGGAGAACCTTTCGCTGCGTACGGCGGACGAGTCCGAATTCCGTGGCCTGCTGTTGCAGACAGGTTTGCAGTACGATATGCCGATTGGAAAGAAAAACCTGGGATTCGGCCTGGTATACACCCCTTCCGTGCCTGCACTGCTTCGTGCCGACCAACGCCTTTACCGATTGAGCTACCGTGTGGTTTCCGGAGCGGAGGAGGTGGCGGACACCTTGGCCTGGGATGAGAAGGATACCAAGAGGAACCGCAGGGAAGTGTGCAATCCGACGGTGCTTGGTTTTGGTGTTTCTTTGTCGGAATCCGAGCGTTTTTGGATCGGTGCGGATTTCACCTGGTCGGATTGGAGCCGTTTTTCCATTGGCGGACAGTCGGATTCATTGGCGGATTCCTGGAGGGCGTCTCTTGGCGGCCGCTGGGTGCCCAATACGTCTGCATCCGGCTACCTTTCCAAAATGGCGTATTCCATGGGCGTTTTCTACGGGAAGGATGCCCTGCTCGTGGGCTCAAAGCCGCTGCACCGCATGGGCATGAGCCTGGGAGTCTCTTTCCCGATGAAGAAAAGCAAAACCCGCGTCGGTCTGTGTTTGGAGAGCGGGTCATACGGAATTGACGCCAACACAGGCATTCACGAACGCTATAACAAGCTGACGCTACACATGCAGCTGCATGAGTCCTGGTACAAGCGCGGTAAATTGGAATGATTTTTGTTTTATGATTTTTTTAAGGATAATAACTAATTAAAGTATAGGACTATGAAGAAGAAGATACAGTTGCTCTGCCTGACGGGTATGATGCTGATGCCTTTCCTGAAAACCGATGCACAGTCAAAATATGGGGCCACCCCGGAGGACAGTGCGAATTGCGTGATGCACATCTCGCTTTACCGTGACGATTACGCCAAGAAGAAGTATGATGACGCGTATCCGCATTGGAAGGCTGTTGTGGAAACGTGTCCGAAGGCAAGCAAAAACACCTTCGTGCATGGGCCTGCCATTTTGGAGTTTAAGATAAAACAAGCCAAAACCGCTAAAGACACGGCCGCTTATGCGCAGTACATACAGGAACTGTTTGATTTGTTTGCCTTGCGTCAGCAGTGCTATCCGGAAGATGAGGGCTATTGCCTGGGTCAGATTGGTTTCTATACCATGAAATACCGCGCCGCCCAATACGAGAAGGCGTATGAGGACCTGAAAAATTCTGTCGCCCTGAGCGGTTCGGGCACTCCTCCCGCCGTGCTGAACATGTATATACAGACAGCGGAAAGGTATATGAAGAACAAACAGCTGGGCGCCGATGTGGTGCTGAACGCCTACGATGAAATCACGGAAGTGCTGGACGAAGTGCTGGAAACCAGTGAGGAGGCTTTCAACAAGGTGATACAGCATATGTATGTGCTGCGCGAGCAGATGGACAGCGCCCGTCGTGGCGAACTGGACAGCACGGTGATGAACGACGCCATTTTCGAAGTGCGCTATGAGGAGTTCCAGAAGGATTCGACCAAGACCTACAAAACCTATAGCAACTACACCAAGGTGGCGCACAACATCGATGTGGTGGTCTCCAAGTATGCGACCTGCGATCGTTTGGACAGCATTTACAGCAAAAAACTGAAAGTCTCCAAAGAGGAGCGTATGCTGCGGCAGATGGTCAAACTGTACAACAAGAAGCACTGTTCCTCGCCGACCTATGTGGAGGCCATCCGGGAGCTGCATAAAATCGCGCCCACGGCGAACACCGCCTATTACATGGGCACCGCCTCCTTCCAGGAGCGCAACTACAGCCAGGCCGTCACTTATTTGGAAGAGGCCCTGTCCCTTTTCGAAAAAGAGTCTGACATCATCAAGACCTACCTGATGCTCGGCGAGACCCACCGCCAGCTGAAGCAGTATTCCACCGCCCGCGAGTACGCCTATAAGATTCTGAAACGCAATCCGACCAACGGACGTGCCTATATCCTGATTGGAGACCTGTATTCCGAGTCCGGATGCAACACCGAGGTGCCGGGCGCCGCCAACTGGGCTGCCGCTGACAAATACAGCAAGGCCATGGCTGTTGCCGCGACCACCAAGGATGTGGACGAGAAGCAGAAAAAAGTATACGAGGATGCCCAGCAGAAACTATCGGGCATCTCCACCCATTTCCCCAAAGCGGAAACCTATTTCCAAAGAGGCCTGCAGAAAGGGCAGAGCTTCCGTGTGGAATGCTGGATAGGTGAAACCACCACGGTCCGTTAGTAAGCATGCTCCGTGTGCTTCGCCAACGAAAAGCGATAGTCGCCCTTATCGGGGCGATTGTCGTTTGTATGTCCTGCCGTAACGACGAAGCCGTCGTGTCCAAGGTCTATCATAAGGAGGAGGGACCGACGGAAATTACGGAAAACCTTCTGATTTACGTCAGCCGTGCCGGCGAGATGCAGTATGAGTTCTCCGCTCCGCTCTACTATGTGTATCCCAATCCGAAATCCATGCAGGTAAGCCCTAAGGGATTGAAGGTCATTGGTTTTGATGCAGAAGGGGATTCAAGCGTGGTGCTGACCGCCGATTACGGTGTCCATCGGGAGCGTGAGCATATGATGGAGGCCAAGCGCCATGTGGTGATCCGCAACCTGAAAACCGGTGAGGTGGTGGAAACGGAGCACATCATCTGGGACACGGAAAGGCACAGGGTCTACTCCAACACCCAGACACGGCAGCTGCGGCCCGACGGCTCGGTGTATATAGGCGAAAGTTTCGAGTCGGACGAGCAGTTTGAGCACTATACCATTGTTAAACCGAAATTGTTGTTGTACGAGGAATAGCCTCCGGGAGACAGCGTTTATGCCCTGTGTGCCAGGGGTGGAACGGTTGGGACCGGCTGTTTTACATACTTAAATATAAAGAATAATGCGTAGCATCCGATGGCTTTGTTGTTTCGTGCCGCTGTTGGCGGCAAGCCTCTCCCTGGCGCAAACGCCGGAGGGGAACCTGGAAAAATACCGGCATTATAAAGCGCGTTTGCACAGCCAATTCCTTTATTACACGGGCGATGCGTCCATACAAGCCTCGCATCTGCCGATGGAGTTGAGGCGGACGGATGCGGAAGGGCGGATTACCGCCTATTGGGCGGACGGCACATGNNACGGAATACGCCCGGCTGCGGCGCTCCCACGACACGCTGGCGGCGGACTCCACCCTGGAGGAATTGCGCCAGGCGCTGAAGGTGTACGACCGCCTGGATTGGTCTGCGGAAGCCTGTTGGAACGGGGATGCGGCATTGAACGGTTTCTATTTGCGGGACGATGTGCCGCTGGAAATGGCCGGGATATTTGGGGCGGACATTGTCCGTAGTGACTACCAGCGCCGTTGTGGCGATACGCTGAGTGTTTCCAACGGCCCTTCCCAGGATCAGGCATGGGCGGCCTACCTCGCCATGGCTTTGGTGCTTCGTCTGGTGGACGGAGCGGAAGCGGCGG
>DBVK01000155.1:0-774 GCA_002308135.1 Bacteroidales bacterium UBA1266 | reverse complement strand
GCGCACCCATGCGGCGGAGGTGGTGCGGCGCATGGTGGAAGGCATGCAGTATACGGATGAAAAGGGCAAGGGGCATTGGCAGGTGAAGAATCCGGTCAATGGTTTGCTGGTGCAGAAGGAAGGGGACATACAATGGCTGAAATACGCACATGCCAAAGCCTATGAGGCGCTTACGGGCCAAGTTGCGGATTTTGCCAAAGCGACCGATGCGGCTTCCCGCAGCACCTTCAAGATTATCCAGAATAATTTTCTGATAGACAAACACGGCCATTTCAACTGGTACGGGGTGATGGCTTTGTCCACGGTCATTAACGCAAAAGGGCGGCAGGGCGACTGCACCTATGACTGGCTGGTGGACAGGACGCAGGCTATCGCAAAAAAACGCCCCGATTTGCAACAGCCCATACTGTTTCCGCATTTTCCCCTGATCAGTCTGCTTTTATACCCCCAGCAACCCTCCAAAATGCTGCCGGCCTCTTTGTATGAGGACATGCTGAACGCGGCGCCCGCCGAAGGGGCTTACCGTTTGACAAAAGCCGGTGAAGTGTCGCAGTCTCCGGCTCCCTGGCATACGCTTTCGTTGTTCTGTCCGTGGCATAATACGGACGAAGGGGAGTACAATATGCTGGATTATATGCTGCTGTATAATCTTTACCGTTTGGTGTACCCTTGATGCCGGAAACTTGAAGGGAAAGCCTGCATCCGGTTTATTTCAGGAAAATGTCTTCCGGATAGGTGATGCGGGTCAGGGTAAGGGCGTGAGCCGGTACGGAA
>DBVK01000159.1:12754-13537 GCA_002308135.1 Bacteroidales bacterium UBA1266 | reverse complement strand
GCCGGGCAATCTGTGCCATTGTCTTGTCCCCTAACAGCAGCTCCGTCCGTCTGAATATGGCTTGATTCATAATTATTTAATAATTTTTTTCTCAAAAAGCCTTTTCCGGCTCTTTTGGTGCAAAAGTATAAAAAAAAAACTGTTTCATTACGGTATGCAGGCAATATTTCCAGAGAGGAAAATAATTTAGGTGGGCAATAATACTGATGAAAAAGGCGTTAACCAAACATATAAACACTAAAACAAAGATTCATGGCAACAATGACAATATTCTACGACGGACGAAGCAGCGTGATGCATCACCTCATCGGGGCAATGCTGGCCGCAGGCGCAAAGATACTTTCGTCAACAGATGCGAATGGCGAATTCTACAGCGACCAAAAAGCAAGCATAAAGAAGGTCTACCGCCTGTTTGAGGAATTACGTGTCCACCCCTATGAGGGGACAGGAAAGCCAGAACCACTCATGGGCGACTATGCTGGCTATTGGTCGCGCAGCATAAACCCAAAAGACCGTCTCATCTATCGGGTTAGGGACTAAATTGTCACCGTCACTGTTGTGCAAGTGGGACAGCACTATGGTGACAAATAGCGGTTTGCGTTTTACGGATTAAATAACTACCATGAACACCTACGAAATCCTATCGGAACGACAGGAGAAAGTGCTTCGCTACCTTGAAGGGCACGGTATCCCGTTCTCAACCTATAACCATCCTGAAGGGAAGACCATTGAAGAGGCGAAACGCTGGTGGCGTGATGACGGAAGCCTGCACTGCAAGAACAT
>DBVK01000159.1:9385-12728 GCA_002308135.1 Bacteroidales bacterium UBA1266 | reverse complement strand
ACTACCTCATCTGCTTCCCGTGCGACGATGACCTGGCCATCCACGACATCGAGCATTGGCTTAAGGAGGTGCTGGTGTCGCAGGGGATGAAGGCGCCCGGCAAGCTCTCATTCGCCTCGCCGGAACGGATGATGCGCTATCTGGGGCTGGAACCGGGAAGTGTTAGCCCCTTCGGGCTGATCAACGACACGGAGCATCATGTGATCCTCTTTTTGGACAGCCGACTGAAGGAGGCCGCCTCGCTGAGCTTCCACCCGAACGACTGCCGAGGGACGGTGGTCATCAGTCAGGCCGCGTTCCAGCAGTTTCTGGAAGGCGTGGGCAACAGGGTGGAATACATCCGTGCGATATAAGCTGCGAAGCATTTGCCACACTCCAACGGCTTCAGTGACACATGCCGATGGCCGGACACTATTTCAGTCCGCAACCCAGTCCCTGAATACGGTTTTCACCGCCCTGCCCGCCTCCGCGCTTTTGGTCCGCATCTTCTCTCTGGCCCGTCCGCAACTGCCATAAACGCCTGTCGCAAGATGCAGGTGCAATGGCCAGCAGGTGATTCGCGTTTTTTGCAGCAACCGCAAATCAATCTCATGGAATTCAATGCAGGCATATTTGCTTCCACTGTGGTCAAGCGAATGAAACGAAGGTTTATTGAATTGGGGTAGCGAGTATGCATTCGCGAAACCGAGAAAAAACCAAGACCGCCACGCACAACAAGAGTCCCTTCATGATATTCAACTGGTAAACACTTTCAAATCTTATTGTTCGCCCATCGCGACCTAATCGCCCGTTCCGTGTGAACAGCCCCACGCCAAAAAAACATGCAAAAATAATCATTTTCCCGGATCTTATCCCATCCGTGGCGTGCAATTAAATTAACAATTCTGTTAAACCATATGCAAAAAAGCGCTACCTTTGCAGCCGGATTCCTTTGGTTTGAACACACCGGCATGAAAGACAAGAAAAATTGCGAAGCCGAGATTCTGAAGGCTGCGGAAGCGGAGTTCCTGGAAAAAGGGTACACCGGCGCCCGAACCGTTTCCATTGCGGAAAAGGCGGGCATCACCCACGCCATGCTGCATTATTATTACCGCAGCAAGGAACAGCTTTTCCAACGCATTTTGCAGGAAAAAGCGCAACTTTTTGCCGCACATATTTATCCGGTACTTATGGACAAACAGATTGCCCTTCCGGACAAAATACCGCAAGTGATGGGACAACATTTTGATTTTCTGACAGAAAACCCAATGCTGCCCCGCTTTCTGATGAACGAAGCGGCACGTCACCCCGAATCCTTCGCTGAAATACGGCAAAAGGTGGAGTCGCTGTTGGAAACCTGTCCGCAGCAGCTACAGCTCCAAATTGACGAAGCGGTACGCTACGGACGGATAGCGCCCATTCAGGCGGTCACCTTGCTGTCGGATATGTTTTTATTGAATCTCAGCACCTTTCTGTGCTTTCCGGCGCTCACCCTCTTTTACGGGGAGCAAACAGAGGAAATACAGAAAATGCTACAAACACGGGAAAAAGAGAATACCGAACTGATACTAAGTCGCTTGCGACCGAAAAAAGATAACACTCCCGGAACAATTCCGGAGAATGCGCGCAGGACAACAGAGTCAATTGGTTGCACACATGGAAATAAACTGAAATGGAAGATTTAAAAAATACACCTGTATACTACGCCGGCATTGACATCGGCTCCACCACCCTTAAAATCATGGTACTTGACGATGAGGAAAGGATTGTGTTCACGGATTACCGGCGGCACAACACCGATATACGGGCGACTGCCGAAGCGGTGTTCCGGAATTTATGGGAACAAACGGGCGAATGCCGCCTCGATTGCGCCATAACCGGCTCCGTCGGCATGGGCTACGCTGAAAGGGCCAACATTCCCTTCATACAGGAAGTGGTGGCCTCCGCTGAACTGATCAAGCACAGCTTCCCGGACATTTCAACCTTTGTGGACATTGGCGGTGAGGATTCCAAAATGATTTTCTTTGCTGAAGGGAAAGCCCCCGACATCCGCATGAACGGCAGNNNNGCTGCGCTGGCGGCACCGGAGCCTTCATCGACCAGACCGCCGCGCTGCTCGGTGTGGAGACGCTTGAACTCAACGCACTGGCCGCACAAGCGGAGAACATTTATCCAATCGCCTCCCGCTGCGGGGTTTTCTCCCGCACGGACATACAGAACCTGGCCAGCCGCAACGTCAGCAAGAGCGACATCGCCGCCTCCGTGTTCCACGCGGTTGCCATGCAGGTTATCTCCTCGCTGGCCAGAGGCATGGACATTACACCCAAGCTGTTTTTCTGCGGCGGCCCCTTCCACTTCCTGCCCGAACTGAAAAAAGCGTTCCTTAAACAGCTGCAACTGACCGAAACGGATTGCGTCTCCACCAAGGACTCCCGGCTTGTTCCGGCATGGGGATGCGCCCTGACAGCACGGCAGCAGCGTCAGGCAGGCGAACGGACGGCTNNCCCCCCATGCTCTCCGATCTGCTGGCAGCCACTCGGGACGACCTTGCGAAAACCTTCGCCGATCCGCTGTTCAAGCGGCTGCCCGCCCTTTTCGCATCGGAAAAGGAATTTGAGCAATGGAAAAAGCACAAAGGCAGCCACGAAATCCCCCGTGTCCGCTGGGACGAACTGGACGACACCGATCTGTTTCTGGGCATTGACTCCGGTTCCACCACCACCAAAGTTGTGCTGATTGACAAACAGAAAAGAATTGTCTTTCATGACTATCTGCGCAACGAAGGAGACAGTTTCCAGGCGATGCTGAAGGGAATGGAACGGCTACAGGCCGAAGCGGCCGGACACGAGAAAAAAATCCGCATTGTCCACAGTGCGACCACCGGCTATGGAGAAAACCTCATCAAAACCGCCTTCGGACTGCACCAGGGAATCATCGAGACCATCGCCCATTACCTGGCCGCGAGGGAAATGCTGCCCGATGTCAGTTTTGTGCTGGACATAGGCGGACAGGACATGAAAGCGATCTTTATTGAGAACGGAACCATTAAACGACTGGAAATAAACGAAGCCTGTTCATCAGGATGCGGCTCTTTCATAGAGAATTTCGCCAACATGCTGCACTACCCCGTGGCAGAATTCGCCCAAATGTCCTGCTTCGCCAAAGCGCCCTGCGATTTGGGGACGAGATGCACCGTTTTTATGAACTCCAAGGTCAAGCAGGCCATGCGAGAGGGTGCCGGAGTGGACGATATCGCCGCCGGTTTTTCCTATTCAGTGGTCAAAAACTGCCTTTTCAAGGTTTTGAAACTGAAGGATGTAAAGGAACTTGGGAATCAGATTGTGGTGCAGGGCGGCACCTTCCG
>DBVK01000159.1:7742-9307 GCA_002308135.1 Bacteroidales bacterium UBA1266 | reverse complement strand
ATGGGCGCCTACGGAGCGGCGCTGTATGCCCTTGAAAAACACCGTCCCGAAGACAAAACACTGACCATTGACCAATTAGCCGCCTCACAAGCCTTCGATTCCCATTTCGAACACTGCAGCGGCTGCGAAAACCAATGCACCGTCAAAGTGTTCCGCTTCGCCAACGGCAACACCTTTTATGCCGGCAACAACTGCGAAAAAATCTATTCCAACCGGAGTGAAAAAAGCGCCAAAGGGCACAACCAGTATCAGGAACGGTACAAACTACTGTTCCAGCGAACCTTCCCTAAAGAGCGGAAACCGCTGATGACCATTGGCATCCCTCGGGGATTGGGCATGTACGAGCATTATCCCTTCTGGCACAGCCTTTTCACCGAATGCGGCCTGAAACCCGTGCTTTCACGCCCATCCACCAATCCGCTGTACGGGAAAGGCATTCACACCATCATGTCCGACAACATCTGCTNNTTGGGCTACGAAGTCGTATTGTCCGGCGATTCGACAAACAAACTCTACGAGCCTGGCGTTAAGTCGATTATGTCCGACAACATCTGCTTTCCGGCCAAACTGATGCACGGGCACATCCTGGATTTGGTGGAAAAGAAAGTGGACCGCATCTTCTACCCCTATGCCATTTTTGAGCGCAAAGAGGATTCCAAGGCACGCAACAGCTACAACTGTCCGGTCGTGGCGGGCTACTCGGACGTCATCCGCTCCTCCATGGATCCGGAAAAGAACTACGGCATCCCGTTAGACGCGCCCAGCGCCTCCTTCAACAATCCCAAACTGCTGAAAAAATCCTGCACCGCCTATCTGAAATCCTTGGGCGTCAAGACAAGCGTCATTGAAAAAGCCTTTGAAAAAGCCCTGAAGGCGCAGGACAGGTACGTCTGGACACTGGCCGAACAAAACCGCCACATCCTTGAACAGGCAAAAAAAGAGAACCGCATGGTCATACTGCTGGCGGGACGGCCCTACCATACCGATCCGCTGATACAGCACAAAATCGCCGACTGCATCGCCGACATGGGCATAGACGTGATTACCGAAAACATCTCCCTGCTCAACGGGGACGAAGTGTACGAAGAGATAAACGGCATATCGCAATGGGCCTACCCCAACCGTATCCTCAAAGCGGCACGTTTTGTGGCAAAGAGCGAGGAAAACATCCATTTTGTGGAACTGACCTCCTTCGGCTGCGGTCCGGACGCATTTATCATAGACGAAATCAACGAATTGCTCAAACGTCACGGGAAAAGCCTGACCCTGTTAAAGATAGATGATGTGAACAACATAGGTTCCCTGCGGCTGCGCATACGCTCCCTGGTGGAGAGCCTGAAGTTCCACCACGCCACCAGCCTCAACCAGCCGGCCCGGAGGCTCCCCGTGTACACCAAAGCCGACCGTCACCGCAACATTCTCGCACCCTATTTTGCCGAAGGCTATTCGGAATTCCTGCCATCCATCTTCAAACTGATGGGATACAACCTCATCAACCTGCCCATGGGCAGCAAGGAAGCGGAGGAAACCGGACTGAAATACGCCAACAACGAGGTCTGCTACCC
>DBVK01000159.1:1759-7696 GCA_002308135.1 Bacteroidales bacterium UBA1266 | reverse complement strand
GCGGTCATCATCACGCAGACCGGCGGCCAGTGCCGCGCCTCCAATTACATAGCCATTATCAAGGACGCCATGCTTTCCGCGGGGTTTGACAACATACCCGTTGTCTCCGTGGCTTTTGGGGACACCATGATGAACGATCAGCCGGGTTTCGAGTTGAAACTGAAGGGGAACATCCTGATCACCTACTACACCCTGCTATACGCGGACTGTCTCTCCCGGCTTTACCACGCCTCCGTTGTCCGCGAAAAAGAGAAAGGGCTTGCGCAACAATTGCGCAACAAATACACCGAAGCGGCTTTCCCCATCATCGCCCGACGGGACAGCAAAGGCCTTTTGAACCTGTTCAATGAAGCCGTCCAGGCGTTCAACGCTGCCATTGAGCCCAACGACCACCTTCCGGTTATCGGTGTAGTCGGGGAAATCTATGTGAAATACAATTCCTTCAGCCACAAAAACGTGTTAAACTGGCTGGCGGAGCAAGGCGTGGAAGTCATTGCGCCTTCCATGTACAACTTCTTCTTCAACAGTTTTGTCAACAAACACATCAACAAGAAACTGCATATCAAGGAAGTGGATTTGCCGCTGTTTGTCACCGACACGGTGTACAGGATGGCTTACCGTGTGGCGCGGAAATTCGATGCCGTCGGACGGAAATTCAGGTACTACCGACCCTTTGCAGACATTTTCCACGATGCGAAGCTGGCCTCAAACGTCATCAACCTGACCGCCAATTTCGGGGAAGGGTGGCTGATTCCGGCGGAGCTTTGCAGCATGGCGGAGCAGGGCGTATACAACGCCATCAGCCTGCAGCCTTTCGGTTGCATTGCCAACCATATCATTTCCAAAGGAATTGAAAAACGAATCAAGTCTATCTATCCGAAAATGAACCTGCTGTTTCTGGATTTCGATGCCAGCACCTCCGATGCCAACGTGTTCAACCGGCTGCATTTTATGGTGAAAAACGCAAAGGAAAGCCTAATGAACGGCTAAAAGGCGAATTTTAACGAAAAAACGTGCGAATACACCGCAAGGGACACATCCCCCAAATCGGTGAGCGCATAATCCACGCTCAGGCGTTTTTTGATGCACACGCCCACTCCCGCATTCACTTGAAGGCTGGTGTAGGTGGTGGCGTCCCAATCGGTTTCCTGCTGCACATTGCCGATACCGGCACGCAGGAAAACCATGTTCTTGTAGCCGAGCTCCACACCCAGATGCGGATCCATGGAAAAGGTTTTCCCCGAGACCAGCACATGCCGCTTACCGTCACAGAACACATCGGCATCCAAGGCGATCAGGGTGGTGAAATCCGTCTTCCATGTCCAGCCGTAGGAGGCGCCCAAAGCGAAGTGCGGACGCGTGTACTCTATGCCGTTTTCCGGAAGCTCGTTGCCCGTCCTAAGGAAAACAGCCTTCTCCTCCTCGCTCAGATGATGCGACCAGGCATTGAAGGTGGTGGTGACATCCCTGGCGACAAACCCGAAATTCCAATGTTTGCCCGCCTGGTATTGCAAAGCGGCGTCCAGACCGAAACCCCAGGCTCCGGCGAAATCCCCTATGCGGCGGCGGATGATTTTGGCCGCGCCGCCTGCCGAGAGACCGGGAAGCAGTTCCGACAAATCGCGGGAATAGGTAAACCATACCGCCCAATCAGCCGCTGTGAAATACGATATGCGTTCGTAATTCACATTGCCTTGGTTATCTATCAGCTGCGTCGTATTCGGAATATCATCGACCGCAAAGCGCAGCACCTGCACACCCAACGCCTGCTTGTCGTCCATGCGGCAGGCCCATCCGGCATAATCGTATGCCGCAATGCCTGCAAAATATTCGGCATGCATCAGAAAGGCTTCCTGCCGGCTCTCCATACGGGACAGTCCGGCGGGATTCCAATAGGCGGCCGTCACATCACGCGCCACGGCTGTCTGGGTGCCGGCCATGGACAAAGCCCTGGCTCCCACGCCCAGATTCAGGAACTCGTTGCTGTATTTCACCTGGGCCGGAAGCTGCAAGCCTCCTGCGCACAGAAAGCCAACAATCACCAACAGTGCACGGCGGGAAAGCATCAGTCGATGGTCTCCTTGTTTTTCAGGTAGGCCGCCGTGTCCTGACGGACACCGTATGTGGACACCCGGTAAGAAGAACAGTCATAGGCATCGCTTTCGTTTTTGCGCTGATAGGCGGGTTTGCTGAGATAACTGTCCATATCGGAATCGCTCATGTTGCGAAGATTGGAATTGTCAATATAAGGGGCGGGAGATGGTTTTGGAGCGGGCACCGGTTCCACTTCAATCACCTGCGTGACGGAAGTGTCCTGGGTTTCCGGAACAAAATCAATAGCGGCATCCGCTTCCACCGCTTTCACCGAAATGGTTTCTTCCTCTTCAACCAGCACTTTCTTGCGCACAGGTTTTTCCGCGGTCTGCTCGTGGAAGCACGTAGCGATGACCGTCACACGGATTTTGTTGCCGAGCGAAGCATCCGCCCCATGGCCCCAAATCAGTTTCTCACGCAGGTTGCAGGTTGCGTTTTCCAGGCATTGGGTGATTTCGGTCAGTTCATCCATGGTGATTTCATTATCGGGACCATAGGAAATGAAAAACAAGGCTTTTTCCGCACCGTATATGCTCTTCTGTTCCAGCAGTGGGCTGGCTATGGCGGCTTCGGCGGCTTCTTTCGCCCGGTTTTCGCCTTCCGCTATTCCCGCACCAATAATGGCCGTACCGCTATTCTTCAGCACCGTCTGCACATCGTTGAAGTCCACATTCATGCTACCGTGAATGGTAATCAGCTCGGCGATACTCTTTGCCGCAACCAGCAGCACATCGTCCGATTTGGCAAAAGCGTTGGACAGGGTCAGGTCGGGATACAGGCTTTTCAAAAATTCATTTTTGATGACAATCAGTGCATCCACATTCTGACGCAGTTCATTGATGCCTTCGTCCGCTGTTCTGAATTTGCTTTCCCCTTCAAAATCAAAAGGATATGTTACTATACCCACAGTAAGTATGCCCATGCCGCGTGCGATATCAGCCACTATGGGAGAGGCTCCGGTTCCCGTCCCCCCGCCCATTCCGGCGGTCACGAACAGCATTTTGGTGCCCATGAGCGAACGCTTGACTTCATCTTCGGACTGCAAAGCCGCTTCACGGGCAACCTCAGGATCGGCGCCTGCACCCAAACCACTTTCCCCTAATTGGATTTTAATGGGAATAGGGCTCATTTGCAAGGCTTGGGCATCGGTATTGCAGATCATGAAATCCACGCCGGTGATGCCCATGTCATACATGTGCTTGACCGCATTGCCACCACCGCCGCCGACACCTATCACTTTAATAATGGAGCCGTTAGCTTGGCTGGCTTCATTTTCCACAATGTCGTCTATCGGATTGAATCCCAAATCAATGTCATTTTCTTTCATCTATCGTTGGTTTATTAGGTTCTTTTATCGGTAATCTTCTTCGTTTTCATCGTATTCCTCGTCCTGGCCCTTGTCTGGAATCAGCAGTGATTCAATGAAATTTTTCGCTTTTTTCCAAACATAGTCCGACCTTCCGCTTTCCACATCCGTAACAGGTTTTTCTTCGGGCAGAAGCTCGTTTGCGTTTGCTGGCGCGTCAGCCGTGGAGGCATCTCCCCTTTCCACACCCATCAGCATCAAGCCGAGTGCAGTCGAATAAATGGGGCTGTTGTATTTCTGTTTGGTATCCTCGTTGAACACAATGCCCTCCTCCGGTCTGCCGATACGGACCATCATTCCGGTAACATATTCCGCATGAGCCTGAATGTCTTTCAGCAGGGAACCGCCTCCGGTCAGCACCATGCCGCAGCCCAGCTTGTCCGCATAGCCGGATTCCTCAATGTCCGCCATCACCCTGTGCAGGATTTCGTCCATACGTGCGGCGATGACCTCCGCCAACTGGCTCTGCCGGATTTCCACCGCCGGACGGCCCTTGATGCCTTGGATGGCCAAGACCACATCCTTGCTGGTGTCCGGCACACAGGTGCCGTATTCTTTTTTGGTGCGTTCTGCATCCTCTTTGACGATGCCTTTGAACACATTCTTGATATCATCGGTAATGACGTCCCCGCCGATGGGGATGACTGCCGTATGCCGCAGTATGCCGTTGTAGAACACGGCCAGGTCCGTAGTGCCGCCGCCGATGTCCACCAGCACCACACCGGATTCCTTCTCGCGCTCGTCCAGCACGACGGCTGCAGACGCCAACGGTTCCAGCACCAGACCGTCCATTTTCAGGTCGCATTGCTGCACACAACGCACCACGTTACGAATGTGCTGCTCACTGCCCGTAATCACATTGAACACAGAGCCCAATTGGGTTCCGGTCACGCCTATGGGATCGGCCAAGCCTTGGTATTCATCCACGAAAAACTCTTGGGGGATGGCGTCGATAATGCGGTTCCCCGGACGCACATTCAACAGGAAGACTTCGTCTATCAACTGTTTCACATCCTCCGCTGAAACCACGTTATCCGGGTTCTTGCGCTTGATTTCCTCCTTGGAATGGAAACATGTGATATGCTGTCCGGCTATACCGGCCACTACCGTATCTATCGCCACATGGGAGGTGGCACAGGCATGCTTGATTGCATGGGTTATCGCAGTAACCGTTTTGGTGATGTTAATGACTTGTCCGCGCTGCACACCCACGGAAATGGTTTCTCCCTGACCCAGGATCTCCACTTTCCCCGTTTTTTCGTTGCGCTGCCCGACGAATGCGACGACTTTGGTGGTGCCTATGTCCAGACCGACAGCTATGTTGCCTGCGCTTTCCTTTTCCACCACCGGATTTTCTTTTCTTCTTTTAAGCATACTTGTATTCTCCCAAAATTTACAGAATGTTATATATTGCGTTTCTCACACGGCACACGGTCACCGAACTGCAGGCTCACCTTGCGGTAGCGCTGCCAGCCGGTCACATTGAAGCCCTGGTAATACACCTTCCACAGATTATTGAACTTGCGGTCCAATTGACGGATGTCACCCAAATCCACCAAATGGTTCCCAACAACGGGAGCCAATTGGTAACGGCCCTTCCCCAGCACATGAATCTGGCTGGTCTGCGCCTTCCAGAACGGATTCCGGTCAATATAGTCCGCCAACACCATCAAGTCATAGCAAATGGTGGAGTCCTGCCATTCCATCACCACATCCGGACGGCAGGTGTCCGGAATGGCGCCCGAAGCGACCGGAACACGCACCGCACGTCCCGGACGATAAGGCAGCATGCGTCCGCTGTTGCCCACCTTGGCCAGGTAAAAGGAGGAAGCCTTTTCGTTGAACACATGCAACAAAACTTTGGCCTGAACCATTTCAATGTGCATGACACCTTTCAAGTCGGTGGTGATGCGTACCGTATCGGCATAAGGCCAGCGACGGAGGGCTTTTTCCAGCCTCGGCAGACTGACATTGCGTTTCAGCTCCCCTTTCACCTTGGGGCAGTAGTTGTCCGCGTAGGCCGCCAAATCCGAAGCCGTGACCAAAGTATCTGAATGATAGCTCATTGTGTATGCCACATCCTTGTACACCTGGTTCCGGCTCAACAGCAGGTAGCCGACCAGGCAAAGCAGCAGCNNCGCAGCAGCAGCGCTAACAAGCTAATCCATCCGATAGTCTTTCTTTTACTCGCATCCATCAGGCAAACGCATTTTTAATTTTCACCACTTCGCGGTCTATATCTCCCGCACCCATGGTCAGCAGCACCTCCGGATCCAGTTTCCTCAGCAAGGGAACCAGGTCCTCCTTGGCACATAAGTATTTTTCCTTCAATGTCATCCTTTCCAGCAGCATACGGGAGGTCACGCCCGGAAGAGGCAGTTCCCTCGCAGGATAGATATCCAACAGCACCGCGCAATCCAAAGTGGAAAGCACGGAGGCGAAGGCATCGGCGAAATCACGGGTACGGGTATACAGAT
>DBVK01000159.1:1196-1695 GCA_002308135.1 Bacteroidales bacterium UBA1266 | reverse complement strand
GGATGGTGGGCATAATCGTCCACATACACCCTGTCGGGTCTCCGTATGATGTACTCAAAACGACGTTTGACCCCTTTATATTGTGCCAGTTGCGTCCTGATTTTTTCTTCCGGGACACCACCGGCCCATGCGGCGGCAATAGCGGCCAGCGCATTTTCCACATTATACAGGCCGGCCGTCGGCAGCAGCAGGTCCTTGTGAAGGCCGTCCGGTGTGCGCGCATCAAAACGGCTCACCCCCTCCCCAATGCGCAGCGCCTCCACCTGGAAATCGGCCCGGGGGTCCTGCAAAGCATAGGTATATACCCTACGCTCCGTATGGAAACGGGAGCGCAATTCAGGCTTGGTGATCAGACACCCGCCCGTTTCTATCTGCTGTGAAAAAGCATCAAACGCTTCATGCAGGGCTTCCTCGGTATGGTAGATATCCAAATGGTCCGCATCCATGGAGCTTACCACAGCGATTTCCGGTGTAAGCTGGAGGAAGGAACGGTCAAACT
>DBVK01000159.1:0-1185 GCA_002308135.1 Bacteroidales bacterium UBA1266 | reverse complement strand
GCCTGCGTCATTCACCAGATTGGACTGGAAATTGGAAGCGATGCCGCCGATAAAGGCCGTCACTGGCTCCTGCGCGCGGAAAAGCAATGTGGTCAAGGCTGTCATGGAAGTTTTCCCATGGGTTCCGGCCAGGGCCACCGTGCGCTTTTCCCGACTGAGGGCGCCCAGCGCCTCCGCACGCTTCATGCAAGGGACAGCGCGCTCGCGCAACACCCGGAACCCGGCATGTTCGGAAGGGACGGCAGGCGTGTATATCACCAGGTCCACCTTGGCGGGAAGCAGCGAAACATCTTCGCTGTAGTGTACGGCTATCCCCTCCGCCTCCAGCTGCCTTGTCAGCGGAGAAGGCGTACGGTCGTATCCGGACACTTGGCAGCCCTCCTGGCGGAAATACCTGGCCAGTGCGCTCATGCCTATGCCCCCTATGCCTAGCATATAAATGTCATTCCGTTGTGCCGGCAGCTTCCGCATGCTTATTCCCCTATGATTTTGACAATCTCTTTCAAAATGTCCGCTGTCGCATCCGGCATGGCGAAACGGCGGATGTTACGGCTCATGGATTCGCAGGCCTGGCGGTTCTCCACCAGTTCCCAAATCTCGTATTTCAGTTTGGTGGACGCATCGGCATCCGAAAGCAGTACCGCCGCCCCCGCATCGGAAAGCACCCGCGCGTTTTTGGTCTGATGGTCTTCGGCCACATTGGGCGAGGGGATCAGAATGCAGGGTTTGCCCACGATGCAAAGCTCTGAAATGGACAAGGCGCCCGCACGGGACACAATCAAATCGGAGACCTGATACAGATAGTCCATGCGCTTGACAAAAGGCATCATGCGCATGTTGGGCAGACCGCTCACCATGTCCTTGTATGTGTTGTAATAATACTCCCCGGTCTGCCAGACAAATTGTATGTCCAAATCGCGCAAATCGTCAATAAAGCCGCGCACACTGTCGTTGATGCTGCGCGCGCCCAGGCTGCCGCCGACCACTGAAACGGTGAATTTCTGCGGATTCAGATCGAAATAAGCGTATGCCGCCGATTTGTCCTGGGGCAGCCGCATGATGTCACCACGGACAGGATTGCCGGTTTTCACGGTTTTCTCCTTGGGGAAGAAACGTTCGAGGTGATCGTAGGCGGTGCAGATGGTCCGGGCTTTGGAGGCCAGCATTTTATTGGTTTTGCCGGGG
>DBVK01000122.1:14367-15762 GCA_002308135.1 Bacteroidales bacterium UBA1266 | reverse complement strand
GGATAACCTTCCGCGTATTTGTTGGTCATCACCGAACCCATGGCTTCCATGACCTGGTCGCTCACGAAATTTTCAGAGGCAATTAATTCAATGCCCTTGGTCTGACGCTCTCTCTCTTTCTGAATGAGATCAAAAATCTGTTTATCTCTTTCCATGATTATTTTTTTTTGTTTATTTCTTTTCAATGGCTTCGGTATCCATCTTCTTTTTCAGGAACTCATAGGAAATGGGCGTACTGATGAAAATGGAGGAATACGTACCGACCAACACACCCAGCAGCAGGGCGAACACAAAGCCGCGGATCACCGCACCGCCCAGCAGGAAGATGGCCAGCAGGGTCACCAGCGTGGTTCCGGAAGTGTTGATGGTACGGCTCAAGGTGCTGTTGACAGCAGCATTGATGTTATCCTTGATGCTGCGCTTCGGATAAAGGGTGCGGTATTCACGCACACGGTCGAACACCACCACGGTATCGTTGATGGAATAACCGATAACCGTCAGAATGGCCGCAATAAACGCCTGGTCTATCTCCAAGGTGAAAGGCAGTATGCCCCACAACAGGGAGAAGCAACCGAAAATGAAGAGGGTGTCGTGCGCCAGACAGATGACACCGCCCAAACCGAACTGCCAGTTGCGGAAGCGCAAGGCAATGTATCCGAAGATACACAGCAGGGCGATAAGCACCGACAGGAAAGCGCTGCGGGTGATGTCGCGGGAGACGGTGGCGCCCACTTTCTGGGAAGTGATCAGACCCACACTCTGGTTCTGCACACTGAAATCCTCCCGGGAGACCTCGGATTTGAAGAATCCCTTCAGACCGTCATACAAACGGGCCTCGGACAGGGAGTCCACTTCGGAGCTTTCGTCCTCCCCATTGGAGAAACGCCACTTGGACGTGATCTTCATTTGGTTGTCGGAACCGAAGGTCTTCACCTCCGGCGTGTTGCCATCATAGGCTTTCGTCAGGCTGGCACGCAACTCGTCAGCCTTCACCGGCTGGTCGAAGCGGACAGTGTAGGTGCGGCCTCCCGTGAAGTCAATGCCGTAGTTCAAGCCTCTGACGCACAAGGAAACGATACCCAAGCCAATCACCACGGCGGAAATCACGTAGAAAACCTTCCGTTTGGCCAAGAAATCGAAATGGAAATTGGTCATGGCGTTCAGCGTCCACTTGTTACCGTAGGTCACCTCTTTGTTCCTGTTCAGCATCCAGTTGAAAATCAGACGGGACACGAAAATAGCCGTGAACAGGGAAGAAAGGATACCGATAATCAGCGTGGTGGCGAAACCCTGAATGGGACCGGAACCGAATACAAACAGGATGATACCCGTTATCAAGGTGGTGACATTACCGTCAATAATGGCGGAGTAGGCCGCCTTGTAACCGTCGGCCAA
>DBVK01000122.1:9590-14237 GCA_002308135.1 Bacteroidales bacterium UBA1266 | reverse complement strand
GTTCCGAAAATGAACAGGATGTTGGTCACCAAGGCGATACCGGCGACCCAACCGGCCTTGCTGTAATAGAAGGCCATATAAATCAGGACCAGGCAGAACGCGATGAGGAAGGAAATCAGACTGGAATGTATGGATTCCTTACCCAGGGTCGGTCCGACAATCTCTTCGGAAACAATCACGGCAGGGGCAGGCAGCTTACCGGCTTTCAGCAGGTTAGCCAAGTCCTTGGCCTCTTCCAGGGAGAAACCGCCGGTAATGGAGGATCGGCCGTTAGGGATCACGTCGTTCACACGCGGGTAGGAATACACCAGATTGTCCAGCACAATGGCGATGCAATTGCCCCGGTTCTCTTCGGTGATTTTTTTCCATTGCTTGGCGCCTTCCGCATTCATGGTCATGGAAATCTCGTTGCCGGCACGCTCGTTAAAGTCCTGACGCGCATCCACCACCACTTTGCCGTCCAAAACAGAGCCCTGCTCTCCCACCGCCTTCAGGGCGATCAGGTAGTGCACCGGCGTTTTGTCCTTGCCCAGTTTCGCCTGCCAGCATAATTTCAAATCCTGGGGGAACATGCTTTTGACCGCTTCCATGCTCAGCATGGCATTGATTTCGGCGGTATCCGACTCGTGGCAGTAACCGACCAGCGGACCGTATTTCCCGTCTTCGTCCGGACGGCGCTGGGGATCCATCACCAATTTGGAAAGAAGGGGGTATTTGGCCTGGATTTCCTCCGGGCTCATCTGGCTTTCATCGTTTTCGTAAGTGTCAGCGGCCGTAGTGTCCTCTTCATCATAGAAACTCTCCTTGGCATCGGCTTCCTGTGCCGGCGCCGTGGTGTCAGCCTCGGCTTTGACTTCGGCTTTCTCTCCTTTGTTTATTTCCGCAATGCGGTCATTGGCCTGTACAAACAGGTCGGCAATCTCACCATATTCGTAGGTTTTCCAGAATTCCAGGTTGGCGGATCCCTGCAAAAGCTTGCGCACCCTTTCCGGCTCCTTCACACCCGGCAGCTCCACCATGATGCGGCCGGACTGCGGCAGGCGCTGGATATTGGGCTGGGTCACGCCGAAACGGTCGATACGGGCGCGCAACACCATAAAGGCATTATTCAATGCGGCTTCCGTCTCCTCACGAAGAGCGTTGATCACATCTGCGTTGGAGGGGTTGGACTTGTTCACCTGCAATTTGCGGAAAATCGTGGACAAGCGGGCGTTCTCCGGAGCGACTTCCCTGAAGGACTGTTCGAACAAGGTAATGAAATCGCTTTGGGAACGGTATTGTTTCTCCCTGGCCAATTTCATGGTTTTGACAAACAGGGAATCCTTGGCGCCGTTGCCGGCCAAGGAGGTGACGATGTTGGGGACAGAAACCTCCAGGGTGACGTTCATGCCACCTTTCAGGTCCAGACCCAAATTCAGCTCCAGTTCCTTGCATTCCCGATACGTCCACTTGGCAATCAACAGATTGTAGGCCGTGGAGTCGGCTTTACGCTGCAAATAATTGTTTTCACGGGCTTTCGCGGAAGAATCCAACAGATAGGTTTCCATGAACGCATTACCGTTAGCCCTGGCAATCAAGGAGTCACGGGTCGGATCGTTCAATCCGTAGGCTTTCGCCTTGTTCTCCACCCTACGCGTGCAATACGTAAACGACAAGGAATACAGACAAACCAACGCAAACGTTATTGCAAAAAATAAAATAAACCCTTTGTTTCGCATTTTTTAATTATTTGATATTTAGTTTTTTATATTATACAAACGCTTGTTTTCCAAAGTTTGCAAATATAGCATAAAACAACATACCTTTTTCAGCCTTCCGTGTTTTTTTTATCGGTAGCGGAGAGCTGCCGATGACGCCACTGGGAAAGGAGGGAGTCCATGCTTCGCTTCACCTCCGCATAGGTGCGCACACTTTTGTCCGTGTAGATGAACAGCAGTTCGCTTTGCACAGGTTCTGGGACGGGAAGCGGGGAAAACTGGGGCTTGCCCAAACGGTAGGCTTCCCTCATCCGCCGTTTCATACGGTTGCGGTCCACCGCATGCCGCAGCAGACGCTTGGGGACCACCACGCCGACCAGCGTACGGGAAACCGTCGCCGGCTGAACGCGGTAAAGCAGTTTCAAGGAAGAGGAATACAAGGCTTGCCCTTCCCTGAACAGAAGATGGAACCGGGTTTTTCCGCACAAATGCTCCGACTTGGGAAAGCTGTGGCGGGTCATCGCCTTCTGCCATTAGTTTTCTGCAGCAGACTGTCGATGGCGCTGAAAATGGAAGCGTGTTCCGGGCTGGGTGCGCACACGTCCGCTCTGAGCCCTTCCTGCTGCACTTTCTCCACCACCTGTGCGCCTAAGGCGCCTATGAGGATATCGCCCTGCTCAAAATCCGGATAGGATTCACGGAAAGCGTCCACACCGTGCGGGCTGAAGAACACCAGCATGTCGTAAACGCCTTCGTTCAGGCCCAAATGGCGGATATCCGCATAAACGATATGGTATATTTCTATTTTTTTATAGGCGATACTGCGGCTGTCCATCACATCGCTGAACGCATTGGCAATGGACTCCATGCCACAGGGGAAAAGGTATTTTTCATCGTTCTCCTCCAAAATCCGCAGCAAATCCTCCTGATCGCCCTTTCCGTAAAACACCTTGCGTTTACGGAAAACAATGTATTTCTGCAAATAAAAAGCCACCGCCTCATTGATGCAGTAAAAATGCCATTCGGTGGAAACAGGGATTTTCATTTTCTTCATCAGGGAGAAGAAATAATCCACTACTGTTTTACTGGTCAGTATGATTGCCGTATAATCCCGCACATTGACCTTCTTTTTGCGGAATTCCTCCACCGTAATCTCCTCCGACTGGAAAAACTTGAAGAAACTCACTTTGACATTGTACTTCTTCGTGAGCTCTGCATACGGGCTTTTGTCAAAATTCTGTGGAGGATTTTGGGAAAACAGTATGTTTTTTATTCTCATTAGACAATCCCTAAATACTTATTGTTGAATATTTTAGGAAACAAATTATGGACAATGCTATCGGTACGATTTCCAAAGTGCAAAAATACAAAAAAATGCCGTACCCTCTCATTATTTTTGAAAATATCACGAATGTATTGACAAGCAAATAGATGGACACAATACCCACCAAGGCCGCCAGCAGATAGGAAAAACGGAAGAAGGGATAGCACTCGTGCACCAGCGCCACAGGTATCAGCAGCAGCAGCAGGTTGTAATACAGACTCAGTTTTTTCCGGAAGATCACAACAGACTGTGCCTGCACATCCAAGAGCAGCGCCGACAGAAAGCGCAGCAAAGACGCGCCGCACATAAACAGGAAACTGGCGAGCACCGCCAGCGCGGTTTCCCTCGCCCGACCCGACACATACAAAGCGGATGCCAGACACAAACCGGCCCCCAAGCCCAGGGTGACGAACTGAAAAAACATCATGCCCTGCTGATTTAGGGAGTGTTCGCCCGCAAAAAACAGGGGGAGCGTCCCTTCACGACGGTTTCCGGCCAAAGTGCCCATCACGGCCTGCAAACGGAAACGGCGTATGGCCACCATAAGCAGGTAGACCATCAGCAGCAGGTAAAACAATGGCGATTGCGCGGACTCCTTTAGCAGCGGCTCCCTCTCCGACACCGATGGAAGCAGCTGCAGTTGCGTAAGCTTTTCCCCACCGGAAGGCAAGGGGCTCAAATACACATTGCTGTCAAGGGCGCTGCGCAAGCTGTTTTCGTAGGTTGGCTCGTAGCCAAGCCCCTCCGGGGACAGCGGCAGGCAAGGGGATGCGACAGAAGAATCAGGCAGCACATCCAAGGTGTCTGCCGGCAGCTGCGGCCAAGTGGAAGAGACATCCATGAATTATTTTCCGCTTTTCCGGGCATTTATTTCGTCCCGCAGGGTCGAAGCCAGTTCGAAATTCTCCGTTTCCACCGCTTCTTCCAACATGCGTTCCAAGGCTTTAAGGGATTTGGGGCTTTTGTCCGGGCCTTCCTCCCCCTCCGTGTCGCCGTCTTCCATAGCATTCAGTAAACGCAAGGGGACACCGACTTTATCCAGCACTTCAGAATCCACAAAAACAGGACATTGGCTTTTCAACGCAAGCATAACGGCATCGGAAGCCCTGCATTCGATCACTTCCCTATGGTCCTCCGACGCCAGCTGCATTTGCGTGTAGAAAATGCCTTCGTGCACCTTATAAATATATACTTCTTTCAGCTGTATCCGGAAACGCTCCATCAGGGAGACCATCAGATCATACGGTTGGGGGCGGCGAACCGCCTGGGCATCCATTTCCTGCATCAGGCTTTCCGCCTCAGCTCTCGCTATGATGATGGGGAAAGCGGTTTTTCCGTCACCGGTTTCCATCACCATCATCCGCGCGGAGGCATTGCTCCATTCGGCAATGTATTTGATATGAACCTCAACCTTCTGCATAGTCTTGAACCCGAAGATTTTCCGGTTTGCACTCACTTAATGACAGTCACATGACCCACGAATTCATGCATCTGACCCATGAAGTCTCTGACCGTAATCTTATAAGAATATACGCTGTTTGTCGTTACCGGCTTTCCCGCTATCGTGCCGTCCCAACGGTCTTCCGTACGGTCCGTGAAATACACCTGCTGGCCCCAGCGGTCATA
>DBVK01000122.1:344-9566 GCA_002308135.1 Bacteroidales bacterium UBA1266 | reverse complement strand
CTCAGTCGGCGTTCAAGCCGTCACCGTTGGGTGTGAACGCGTTCGGGATGTACACCACCAGTTCGTCATACACATGGATGCGTTTCGTCACCGTGTCCCAGCAACGGTTTTCGTCCTCCACATACATCAGGACATAGTAGTCACCCGGGAGCGCGTAACTGTAATACACCAAACGGCCGCTTTCCGTTCCGTTGTCGCCCATGTCCCAATTCCACAGGGTCAAGGCGCCGCCGCCAGGCTGCGTATTGTCAGACAGCGCAAAGGTGTTGTTTGTGGACACATTGTAGGTCTTCGTCACAAAGTCCGCACGCGGACCCTGCACAAACGGCACCTCCACTTCCTTGCTCACGGTGCACGTGCCGTCAAACACCGTCACCGTGTAGGTTCCGCTCGGCAGGTTGAAAATTTCCGGAGAATTCGTATCCGCTATGGAAGGCAGCCACGAATACTCGAAATAGTCCGTGTCCCCTTTCACCGACACCAGAATGTGCCCGTCTTTGCGGTCGCAGTATTCCGGATCTATGGTCTCCACCGTAATCACTTGGGTGGCGTGATTGGTGATGGTCAAGGTCGTGTCATGGGTGCAACCGAGGTTATCCTTCACCCGCACCGTGTAAGTGCCGGCCGGAATGTTCGGCAAGGTGCCGGTTGTCGTTCCCGTCGCATCCGGATTCCAGGTGTACACCAATGGTTCCACACCGTTTATAGTCTCCACGGCCAGCAGACCGTTGCTTCCGTCGCAAGTTTCGTTAATCATCGTATCCACCAGAATCGTGGGGTTCGGAATGGCTTTGACTTCATAGGTTGCGCTCATGGAGCATCCTTCCGCATCCGTCACCACCACCTGGTAGTTTCCGTCACGCAGCCCATAAACGTCTTGCGTGGTGTCGGCATTGGGCGTATCCCACAAATAGGTGTAGGGTTTTGATCCGCCTTCCACCGAAATGTCCAGCGAACCGTTCGGGATGTTGCAGCGCATGTTGTCCATTTTATCCAGACGCACCGTCATCGAATCCGGCTGTACAATCTCCACCGTATCGTAGTTCACACATTCAATGTCATCCACCGTATACAAATAGTAACGGCCCACCGGAAGGTTACGCATCACGGCGTTGGCTTCGCCACGTGTCATGTCCGGCGTGCCAAAGCCGGTCCAGGTATACAGGTACGGCTCCGTTCCGCCGACGGTCGTCCGTATCGAAATCGATCCCTTGCTGTCTCCGTAGCACGGCTCGTCCACCACCGAGAAACTCGTTGTAAACGCTCGGTGCTCCGTATTCGCCGTATCGTGGTCGACGCATTTGTGCTCGTCCGTCACTCGCACCGCATAGGTGCCGCCACGGTCAATAATGATGGTGTCGTCCATACGGCGGACAATGCGGCCGCTGTCCAGGGAGTACCATTCGTACTTCACACCTCCCGTGGCAAAAACCTGGGTTTCTTTGTATTTGCACATGGTCTCCGGGCAGAAAATCTTCGCCACCGGATCGGGGAAGTTGAACACCCTGCGGGAATGCGTGTCCGCACAGCCGTTACGCGTGTTCACCGTCAGCATTATCGTGTACAGGCCTGTGTCGCGGAAAGTATACTCCACGATGGAGTCGTTGCTTGTATACTCCATGCCATACCCTTCCTTGCCTATTTCCCACGTCCAGCTTGACACCGTGGAACCGCTTGCATAGGCCATCTGGACCACCCGGATCTTATGGGCGCAAGTGTCCACATACAAACTGAACTCCGGTGCGATCATCGTCTTTTGAATCACAGCCGAAAGGGTTGATGTGCAACCGATAGCCGAAGTCAGCTCGCAAGTGTAGATCATGCCGTCAGGCGGATCCTGCGCATTGTAACGCTGCTGGTATCCCACCACGTTGCCGCGATTGTCCCTCCATGTGTACGATGTGAACCCTATGGGGGCCGTCAGACGGGCCACCGTGGATCCTTCGCAGAACTGCACGTCAATCGTCATGGGCTGGCATTCACCCACCATGTAGGAATAGCCGTAGTGTCCGCCCGCACCGCAGTCAGCGGAGGCAAACACCACCTGCACCTTTTTGCCCACCAAAGACAAAAGGCTCACACCCACCGTGGTCCAGTCACGCCAACGCACATCGGATCCGCAGTTCTGGAAACCGGAAATACCGCCTGCCGCATACACCGCATACTGGTTGCAGGGAACGTTCAGCAGCTTGCCCGTCGTATCCTGGATACGCATCTCAAAACGGGGCTGTATGGCCGCGTTATGGCTGGGGTCCTGGAACACCACCGCGAAGTGCAGCAGCAGCAGCGCATTGTTGGTGTCTATCATCATGGTGTATTTGATGCATTCCGCCTGGTATCCCGTTCCTGAGTTTCCGATACGTGCAGACTGGTTGAACCCTTCCGGAACCAGCGGAAGCTTCTCGTTCGGCTTGCCGTCGCAGGTCTGGGGGTCTACGCCGTTAAGGTCCGTCATAATAACGTGACGTTCCGCCACCGGAGCCGCTCCCGACCAGGTCAGGGCGGAATACGCGGTATTGCTTATACCGCTTGAAGAGGATATCTGGCATATCCAGTTCTGGAAGTTCTGGAAGCTGAAGTCCAGGTTAGGGCAGGCCGACTGCGCCGACACGCCCGAAACGCCTAGCGCCAGGGCGCAGAACACCGCCCAACGGATACCGTTCCATGTGTGTTTTCTCATTTGCTATGTTTTTTATGTTTCTTATGCTTATGTGTCTTTATTTGATAGAGGCGTTAAGCCCCCATTTTGTTGCACCTGTATGGCCTTTTCCGGTTGATTTATTCAAAAGTCAATATGTCTGAATATTTTACAATGGACACATTATCGTAATAAAACCGGAGGATTTCCTGACAACCGTAGCCCAGCCGCACCATCTGTATGGCGCCCTCCTGGCTCAGCCCCACGCCGTGCCCGTACCCCTTGCCGCTCAAGCAGACGCTGTCTTTCCCAGCGGTCGGACGCACCGAAAAATAAGTGGAGCGCAAATGGAAATGCGTGCGCAGGCCTTTGGTGGCAATCGTGTCCCTGTCCACCACCCAGTAAGCCATACGCTGGGGTTGGCTAAGGTACTGTATTTGCTGCTGCTTCTCCGGCAAACGGTAGGAATTCCCGTAATGGGAGACAAAATACGCCGTCCACTGGTCGGTGGCAATTTTTTTCTCCCAAGTGTAATTGCGGGCGTTCATGCTGAACGAATCCACTTTGGCCTGCAGGTAGGGCGCCGAACGCTGCCATATGTCCTTCGCATCCACCGTCATGCCGCCGCTATTGGAATGATAGGCGGGCGTTATCAAGCGGTTAAGGCTGTCCACAATCACATCCCCGTAGGTTTCGAAGGTGGCGCGCAATATGTCCGCCTCCGTACATTTGCCTTTATAGGACTGGCAATGCACCGCATCACACATGTTGTATCCCTCTTTCAAATGGCGGTTGAGGTTGGCCAGACTATAGGTTCTTGCCGCAATAGCCTGTATCTTAAAGAATTCCACATCATTTGAACTCCCGAAAACCTCGGACTGCACCACACCGGCCACATATTTCTCCAAATCCACGCGGTTGATCAGCAGCATGCCATGCTGCACGCTGGCGGAAAGCCTTTCCTCATAGGTGCGTTTTTTCCCCACTTGGGGGGACTGCAGGGAGAACACATTGCTGTAGCGCGTTCCGATAAAATCCACTTGGTTGTAGGCGCCTATCAGCTCTATCCCCTTCTCGACACGGATTTGCCCGTCGTACACGCTGATGGAGACCGATTCGCCCGCTTTCAGGTCCTCCTCGAAAATGCGCACATTGTCGCACAACAGCATGTATTGCCCCGCCACTACTTGGAAGGCTACCGATTTGACATTGTATTCCGAAAGCACCCTCACCTTGATGTTGATGGCATAGGATCTTCCCAGGCATGCCGCACACAGCAGGCAACACAGCAGCAGCCCGCCGCCGTACCTCCCAAGCCATCCTGGCAGCGGACGCAAACCCCAACACCTTCTGTTTCTGTTGTTTCCACTCATTTGCTGTCGTTTTCCCGGTTTATCCTGTCACTTTTCGGAAGAGATGGCTCCTCCCCTTTGGCCTGCCCGGCCGCTGCCGCCTTTTTCTCCAAAACAGCCATCATGGACGCGGCAATGGCTTCGGAAGCTTTCCCGTCACCAAGACGCCTGCGCACTTCCTTATAATCCGCCCGCATGCGGGAAAGGGCCTCACCTTCCGTCAGCAGCTGCTGCAATTCCCTGTCAACGGCTACGGCGTTCATTTCCTGCTGTATCAGTTCTGTCACCACCTTTTTCCCGGCTATCAGATTGACCAGCGAAATATAGGCTATGCCTTTTACCAAGCGCCTGGCAATCCGGTAGGAAACCCCATTCGCCCTGTAACAGACCACCTGGGGCACACCGAACAAAGCGGTTTCCAGTGTGGCGGTTCCGGAGGTGACCAGCGCGGCCTCACTTTGCGCAAGCAGGTCATAGGTGCAATCGTACACCACCTTCACCCTTTCCGAAAGGTAAGGGTGGTATAAAGCCTCGTGGTGCCTGACCCCTGCGATGACAAAAAGGGCTTCGGGATGTTTTTCCGCCACTTCGGCCATCACCGGCAGCATGCGGCGGATTTCCTGTGTCCGGCTGCCCGGAAGCAGGGCAATGATGCGCCTTCCCTCCCAAGCGTTTCGCGCCCGGAAATTCTCATCGGGACTGAAGCGGGAAAGCTCATCCAGCAAGGGATGCCCCAAATAATGCGCACGCATGCCGTGTGCGGCATAGAAGGACGCTTCAAACGGCAGAATCACATACATTTCGTCCACATACTTGCGGATTTGGCGCAAACGGGATTTTTTCCAGGCCCAAACCTGGGGCGATATGTAGTAGAAAACGGGTATCCCTTTGCAGTACAAGCGTTTGGCAACCCTCATATTGAAACCGGGATAATCCACCAGTATCACCGCATCCGGGCGATAGGCGGTGATGTCTTTCAGGCAGAAATCCAAATGGGAGAAAATGACGCCCAAATGGGTGAAAACCTCCACAAACCCCATGAAAGACAAATCTTTATAATGCTTCACCACTTCGGCGCCGGCTTGCTGCAGGCGTTCGCCGCCCCAGGCCCGGAAACAAGCCCCGCTATCCTGACGGCGCAAGGCCTTCACCAGGTTGGAGGCATGCAAGTCTCCGGATGCTTCTCCCGAAATAATGTAATATTTCATATTCTCCTTGACAATATAGGTATATAGGCGTTTTTCCAGGCCGTGAAGTCCCCTTCCTGAATGTGCTGCCGTGCCTCACGGACCAAGGCAAGGTAAAAATGCAGATTATGCAGGCTGCCCACCATACTGGCCAGCATTTCCCCGTTCATGAACAGGTGGCGGAGGTAGGCTTTGCTGTATACCTTGTCGGCAAACAAACCGCTTTCCTCGTCCAAGGGTGAAAAATCGTATTTCCACTGCTCGTTGCGCAGGTTGATGATGCCTTGCCTGGTGAACAGGCAGGCGTTGCGTCCGTTGCGGGTCGGCATGACGCAATCGAACATGTCCACACCCAAAGCGATGCATTCCAATATATTGGCCGGTGTGCCAACCCCCATCAGGTAACGGGGTTTCTGCCACGGGAGGATGTCGCAGCAAATTTTGGTCATGGCGTACATGTCCTCCGTCGGTTCGCCCACGGAAACACCGCCTATGGCATTGCCGTCGCAATCCATGGAGGCGATGAATTCAGCGGAACGCACACGCAAATCCCTGAACACACTGCCCTGGATAATCGGGAAAAAAGACTGGTAACGCCCATAGCGCGGAGCGGTTTGTTTCCATTGCCCCACCCCACGCTCCAGCCAACGGTGTGTCCGTTCCATGGATTTTTCCGCATACTCATGCGTGGTGGGATAAGGAGTGCATTCATCCAGAGCCATCATGATGTCCGAACCTATGACCCGCTGCACATCCACCACCGACTCCGGGGTGAATTTGTGCACAGAACCGTCGATATGGGAGGAAAACGTAACACCGCTCTCGGTGATTTTCCGCCGGTGACTCAAGGAAAAAACCTGAAAACCGCCGCTATCGGTCAAAATGGGCTTGTCCCACGCATTAAAGCGGTGAAGCCCACCGGCAGCCTCCAGTACCTCCATGCCGGGACGCAGGTACAGATGATAGGTGTTTCCCAAAATGATCTGGGCGCGAATTTCCTCCTCCAAATCCTTCAAGTGCACGCCCTTGACCGCACCCACCGTGCCTACCGGCATGAAAATCGGAGTCTCAATGACACCCGAATCGGTAATGAGACGACCGCATCGCGCTTTGGATGCGGCATCCGTCGCTTCAATGGTAAACTGCATACGTTTTCCTTCTGGAATAATTTGCAAAAATACAAAAAAACACAATACGGACAAGTGTTTGCCCCACAAAAGCCCTCCTTTTCGCAATCCTCCCGTTTTCTGCATTTTTTTTTGAAGCGCACATACTATTCAGACACGCGTTCCGTTATATTTGGAAATTCGTGCAAATCATGGAAAGGTTAACAGAATCGGCAAAACGCATACAACGGGACTACCAGCTGGTGGACGAAGCGCTGCAATGCGGTAACCAAAAAGCCTATGCCGCATTGATGGAAAACCACAAGGAATCCCTTTATTACATGATTTTCAAGATGGTGAACAACCCTTACGAAGCGGAGGACCTGACCATTGAGGCTTTCGGCAAAGCTTTCCGCAACCTTTCCGACTTCCGCAAGGATTACGCCTTCAGCACCTGGCTTTTCTCCATTGCGGCCAATAACTGCATCGACTACCTGCGCCGCAAACGCCTTCGCTACGTTCTGATGGACGACACCTACGAAAGCGAAGACGGCAGTTTCCGCCCTTATGCCAGCATTCCGGACGGCATGCTCTCTCCGGAGGAGAAATTGTGCAAAAAGGAAGGGGAGCTGCTGCTGCGCCAATACGTCGGCATGCTGAAACAGGAATACAGGGAGCTGATTGAAATGCGGTATTTCCAGGAACTCTCCTATGAAGAAATGGCCGAACGCTCAGGCATTCCTTTGGGAACGGTCAAAAGCCGCCTGTTCAAGGCCAAGGATAAATTACAAGAACTCATTCAAAAACAACAACGTACAGAAAAAGTTATTCCCTAATGAAAAAATCTTTGTTTTTATTGGTGTTAAGCGGAAGCATTGTATTGGCTTCCTGCGTCAGCAAACAGAAGTATATGGAAAGCCAAGATGCGCTCACCCAATGCACAAAAGAACGTAAAGCACTACAATCCAAATCTTTAAATCTAGAAAACACCAATCGGGAGCTTCAGGCGGACAACGAACGCATGCAGCGGAAAATCACACGCCTGGAACAGGATACGCTCTCGAGCAGCCGCAAATACACCGAACTGGCCCGCGACTATCAGACCCTTCAAAAAAGTTTCAACGATCTGACGGATTCCTATAAGAAACTGGACGCCACAAACAAGAAAGAGTCCGCCGTCATTCTGAAGAACATACAGGACCTGCAACTGAGTCTGGAGAACAAAGAGAAGCAGCTTGCCCAGAAAGAGGCCAGTTTCCGCGATTTGTCGGATTCTCTGCAAATGCTTTCGGACTCCCTGGTCCAAAAGGGCATAGACCTGGAACGCCAGCAGAAACGCCTGGCTGAGCTGCAATCCATTCTGGACAAGAAGGACGAGGATGTGAAAAACCTGAAGAACAAAATCAAACAAGCGCTCCAAGGGTTTGACGGCAGCGGTCTGACCGTGTTTGAGAAAAACGGCAAGGTCTACGTTTCCATGGAAGAGAAGCTGCTGTTCGCTTCCGGAAGTTTCCAGATTGACAAACGCGGTGAGGAAGCCTTGAAAAAACTGGCGAACGTGCTGGCCGCCGACCCCGACATCAACATCAGCATCGAAGGCCACACTGACAATGTCCCCTATCGCCCCGCCTCCACCTCCCAAATCAAGGACAACTGGGATTTGAGCGTTATGCGTGCCACCACCGTCGTGAAAACCCTGCTGAAAGCCGGCAACATCGACCCCCAGCGCCTGACCGCCTGCGGAAAGGGGGAATTTGTCCCCCTGGACAAGAGCGACACCAAGGAGGCCCGCGCGAAGAACCGTCGGACCGAAATCATCCTGACGCCCAAGTTGGACGCCTTATTTGAAATTCTGGAATAAACAAAGGAGGCTGAGGCCTCCTTTTCTTTTCATTGCCTTATGGGAAAGAACGAAGAACGCTGGAGCAATTGCATAGAGGATTTCCTCCTCTATTTGCGCATTGACCGATCCCTTTCCCGGCACAGCCTGGCGGCCTACCGCCGCGATGTGCGCAAACTGGCCGATTACGCATGCTCCCTGTCGCAAGCGGTCATGCCGGAAGAGATGGACCTGGAGACCCTGCGGCATTTCCTTTCAGAAATATCCGGCCTTTCCGCAGCCACCCAAACCCGTACCGTTTCCGGGCTGCGGGCGTTTTACCGTTACCTGCTCCTGGAGGACAAGGTGGACAAAAATCCTGTGGACCAGCTGAACCTTCCCAAATTGTCCCGTAAACTTCCACAAGTACCGAGTTTCCAAGAGATTGAAGCGATAGAGAGAAGCTTCGACCTTAGCATTCCAGAGCATTTCCGGAACAAAGCCATTATTGAAATGATGTATTCCTGCGGCTTGCGCGTATCGGAAGTGGTGAGTCTGCGCATAAGCGACCTGCATCTGAAGGAGGGTTTCATCCGTGTGGTCGGAAAAGGGAACAAGCAGCGCATCATCCCTGTGGGCAGGTTTGCCTCCGAACTCCTGCAGCAATACATCCAAGCGTACCGCTCCCAACTTAACATCCGCAAAGGGCAGGAGGACTATGTGTTCCTGAACCGTAACGGACACACACTGAGCCGTGAAATGGTGTTTATGGTTGTGAAAAAAGCCGTTGGACAGGCAGGCATACGCAAAAACATCAGTCCGCATTCCTTTCGGCACGCTTTCGCCACCCACCTGGTGGAGGGGGGCGCCGATTTGCGCTCTGTACAAGAAATGCTTGGGCACAAAAACATTACCACTACTGAAATTTACACCCACCTGGACAGGCATTTTCTGGAGGAAACCATACGCATTTTCCATCCAAGATACAGAAAACATTCTGATTCTTAGTATACTGCAAAAAATCAAAAAAAATAAGGAAATTGGCGTGCCGTATTTGAAAAATGGCTAATTTTGCACACTCAATTTTGAGTGAGGTTTCAGTAGCTCAGCAGGTAGAGCA
>DBVK01000122.1:0-318 GCA_002308135.1 Bacteroidales bacterium UBA1266 | reverse complement strand
GGAACACAAGGGTTAGTGGGCCCCTTAGACAATCAGAGCTTCTACAGCTCCCGTCTGGGGGGCTTTTTTTCCATTATTTTTTTCAACATTTCAGAATACTGTCATTATTTTGAATACATTTGCAGTGTTCTTCTAACGTTGGTGCGCGACCGCTTCCACTGTCATCGTTCCCGCATCACATCCCACTCACAGTTCCACCCTTACGGAGTTCCGGACCGGCAAAGAATCCGGATGGTCCATAACCCATAAAAACAGTTATGATGCGAAACACCCTTGTTTTTTTCAGGACGTTCACCCTGCCGCTGCTTCTGACGGCAG
>DBVK01000094.1:7896-10659 GCA_002308135.1 Bacteroidales bacterium UBA1266 | reverse complement strand
GCCTACAAGGTGAAGGACTTCCGCACCATGCAGTTCCTCGACTGGTTCGTCAAGGAGCAGGGCGAAGAAGAGACCAATGCCCGCGACATGATTACGAAGATGGAACTTTTCGGCACCGACGCGAAGAGCCTCTACATGCTTAACCAGGAACTTGCTGCCCGCACTTACAGCACCCCCAGCCTGGTGCTGGATTAAGCTGCGGCGGCTGGGAAATTTTTGACGGATTGCGCCGGATAAAGGGAAAGCTGCATAAAGTTTTTGTATATTTGCATCTTCATAGCAATGTTGGATATATTTAGCTAAAAAATGGATAATCAGAGAGTAAAGCATTACGGAAGCTGTTTCTTTTGTATGGTTCTGGTGTGCGGAATGCTGTTTGCGGCCAACGACACCTTTGCCCAAGCGAATCGCAACAAACATAAACACAATTTCTCCAAATCCGGTAAAAGCTTGGCCGTGATGCGTCATGGCCTTACGCTGAATGTGGGCGCCACGCTGATGGACGCCACCCCGGCTATCGGACTCGGTTATGCGTGCAGCCAATATTACGGCGTCGGAAACCGCTTTATGCAACAGAGTATTGTGTATCAGTTGGGGTTGGGTGACGATTTGATTCATAATGTTGTCGCTACCTTCCATTGCTCCTTTGCCGGCACCTTTGATATCAGCCCGTTTATCTACGGCTTGGGTATGCAGTTCTCCATGGCTCCGGACAAATACTCGGAAACCAATATGGGTAACCTCTACCTGCGCCCGGAGTTCGGCTTGTATTTCCCTATGAAGTATAAAAAGCGCACCCAAGAGAGGCTTCCTGTAACCGGCTCATTGACATATGGCTACAATTACGGTTTGTTCATGTCGCGTACGGAGTTGCAAAGTTACAGGGAGAAATACGGCATCACTAGCGATGCCGACCTTCCCTGGACCAGTGTGAACCACCATTGCGTCACCTTACGCATCAATTTCAATTTCGCCAATATCCGGGAATTCCAGTAGTTCAGGATTAAATACAAGACGTTATGAACGGATTCTTTAAAATGATGCTGGCAACCGTGGCCGGCGTGCTGTTATCCGGTGTGCTGCTGTTGGTTGTAATGCTTGTTATCGGTTTGTCGTCCATGTCGGACGGTCCGCAGGTCAAGCCCTGCAGTGTGCTGGTGCTGGATGTGCGGGAGGTGGACATGGAGGAGAGAGCCTCTGCCGACAATCCCTACGCTTGGCTGCGTAACGGAAAGATGCCGCGCAGCATAGGCTTGAACGATTGGTGTAACGTGCTGAAAGCGGCTGCGGAAGATCCGAACATCAATGGGGTCTCCCTGGAGCTCGGAAGCCTGCAAACTTCGCCGGCCACATTGGAGGCCATGCGCAAAGCCCTGCTGAAGTTCCGTGAAAGCGGGAAGTTCGTGTATGCCTACGGTATCGGTTTGACGCAGGGCGAGTATTACCTTGCCACCGCCGCCGACTCGATTTACCTGCATCCGCAAGGGTCGCTGCTGTTCAAAGGCTTGACATCCCAGGTCTTGTATTTCAAAGATATGATGGACAAATGGGGGGTGGATATGCAGGTGGTGCGCCACGGCACTTTCAAAAGCGCGGTGGAACCCTTTATCTCCAACCGCATGAGTGTGGACAACCGTTTGCAGATCAGCGAATACCTTCAATCCATCTGGGGCACGATGTGTAGGGACATATCCCGTTCCCGCGGTATAGACAGGAAAATCCTGAACGCGGTGGCGGACAACCTCATGCTGTATGACAATCCCCAAGCCGCCCTTTCCACCCGCTTTGTGGACGGGCTGGTCTATGAGGACACGTATCGCACCTTGCTGAAATTGCGTACGGAACGTTTGGACACCAATAAGGTGCATGAGGTGACTTTTGCAGACTACCGCAAAAAGGCCGCACCGGAAAAAACCGCCCCCTATAAGGTGGCTGTGGTGTATGCTGTGGGCAATATCGTGGACGGGGAGGCTTCTTCCGACGGAATCGGGGAGGAGTTTTTGGAGACCCTGCGTAAAGTCAGACGCGACAAATCCGTCAAGGCGGTGGTGCTCAGGGTGAATTCCGGCGGCGGCAGCGCCTTGATGTCGGAACGTATCTGGAGGGAAATCTGCCTGCTGAAAAAAGACCGTCCTGTGGTGGTTTCCATGGGAGATGTGGCCGCTTCGGGAGGCTATTACATCGCATGCGCCGCAGACTGCATTGTGGCGGAGGCCACCACCATCACCGGATCCATCGGGGTGTTCGGTATGTTTGCAAATGTGGGGAAAACCCTTTCCCAGAAGCTGGGTGTATGCGCGGAAAGCGTGAACACCAACCAGTCTTCCGATTGGATAAGCAGTTTGCGTCCCATGACAATGTCCGAATACGAAGTGATGCAGCAGAGTGTGGACCGTGTCTATGACACTTTTGTCCGCCGCGTGGCGGACGGCCGTCACTTGGGCGTGCAATATGTGGACAGGATAGCCCAGGGTCGTGTCTGGACAGGTAAGGACGCTGTCAGCAGAGGCCTGGTGGACACCTTGGGCGGATTGGATGTGGCGGTGAGCATTGCCGCATCCCAGGCCAAGCTGGCCAAATACTCCATTATGGAGAGGCCGGTGATGGAAAGTATGTTTGAGCGCATCATGTCTTCCCTCAGCAAGGAGGTGCGTATGAAGTCCGCGCTCTCTCAAAGTGTGCCGGAGATACTGCAACCCTATTATGCCATGGAGAAAGGGCTGAGGGAAAGCCGGGGCATACAGGCCAGGCTGCCGTATATCT
>DBVK01000094.1:4878-7887 GCA_002308135.1 Bacteroidales bacterium UBA1266 | reverse complement strand
ATTAGTATCCAATAGCTATGTGGACGCATCGGAAAAAGCAGAACCTGTTTTATCTTTTTCTGGGTTTGCTGATAGGCGTGGCCTTGAGCTGTATCGTGGTCTCCTTTCAGGTAATCAAGCGATTCACCAAGGATAATATTTCCCGGCTGCAGGATTTGCGTGCCAGGGACACCGTGGAGGTGGTCGCTTACCGTCCCGTTCGGATGGCTCCCATTCCGGAAAAGCTGGAGCAGGATACGANNAACGGACAGCTTGTCCGAGGAATCCCTTTCCATGCATGCGGAAGACACTATTCTTTCCGATGTGCGCATAGCCGCTGTGCATCTTTCGGTGCCGGTATACGCCAACGATTCCACCGTTACGGAGACTTACCGGCCGCTTGCGGTGGAGCAGTGGGAGAATCCCATGCATTTTCTGGGATACAAGCGGAGCGGGCAAACCCTTCTCATTTTCGGAATGAATATTGATGAAATGGATTTCTTTTACCGTGACAGGCAATTGTATGCCCGTTATGGGACGCAGGAAACGCCCATAAAGGATTCCTATGCCTTTGTCCGCTTTCCGCAGGCTTTCCTGCATGCGGAGACGGAACCGTAAGGAACCGCTAAAAAAAATGATGCGGTCTGGTTTTTGCATACGAAATCATCCGGATTTTCGTTTATTGTAATCGCTAACGAAGAAATAGAGCCGCTATGTTTGGTTTTGAAAGACCTCAACTATTGTTTGCTTTATGCCTGATACCGGTATTTGTCGCCTTGTATGTGTGGCAGGTCCGGCGGCAGCGCAAGGCCTGNNGGCCTGGTCGCGTTTTGGGGAGGAGCCCCTGCTGGGCGGGCTGATGCCCTTGCGCTCAAAAAGAATGAAAACCTTCAAATTCGTGCTGCACTGTCTGGTTTATGCCTTGCTGGTAGGCGCATTGGCCAATCCCCAATTGGGAACCGGCGTGGAAAAGGGCAAGCGTCGCGGCGTGGATCTGATGTTTTGTGTGGATGTCTCCAACAGTATGCTGGCCAGGGATTACACGCCCAACCGCCTGGCTGCGGTGCGTCAGGGGATGCTTTCCCTGGTGGATCGCTTGGGTGGGGACCGTATCGGTCTGGTGGTGTTTGCGGGGAACGCCTTTGTGCAGCTGCCCATCACCTCTGATTATGCGGTGGCGCGCATGTTCATTTCCTCCATGTCCACCCGTTCCGTCAGCGAGCAAGGGACGGATTTGGCCGCTGCCATCGACAAGGCGGCCGTGTCCATGCTGCCGGCGGAAAACAGCGCGCAGGCGCAGCAGACGAAAGTGTCCAAGGTGATGGTGGTGGTCTCCGATGGGGAGGATCATGCCGAAGATGCCGTGGAAATGGCGAAAGCGGCAGCCGCACGGGGTATCACCATTTATACCGTGGGCATTGGCAGCACCCGGGGGGAACCGATTCCAGCCAATGAAAACAGCACATACACCACCTATAAAAAAGACAGAGAGGGGAACACCGTCATAACCCGATTGAACGAATCGCTGTTGAAAGAGGTTGCGGCAGCGGGCAAAGGTTCCTATATCCATGCTTCCAACGCTATGGTCAGTTTTGACCGTTTGTTCGACGAGCTCTCCCGTATTGGGAAAAGTGATATAGAGGACGTTGTCTATACCCGTCACCAAACCGTATTCTATATCCCCTTGGCCTTGGCATTGCTCTTGCTGTTGCTGGATGTGCTGCTTCCGGACAAGAAAATCATCCGCTGGTCGGAAATGCATTGGCTTAAACCGAAATCGGCGGGTTTGGGGCTTCTGTTCCTGCTGTCGCTACCGGTTTTGCAGGCACAGTCACCGGAGGCGTTGAAATATTTGAGGCAAGGCAACCGCAGCTATTTGCAGGGGATGCGTTTGGAGCGTCAGGCGGAGAAAGAGGCATCCCAGCGCGGGAATTTGCAGAAACAGAAGGCGGAAGATCTTTCCCGTCAGGCGCAGCAGCAATACAAACGGGCCATGGTGGACTACATGAAGTCGGAGCAAAACGAACCCCATTACAAATCTTCCTATAATTTGGGAAACACCTTGTATAAGCAGGGAAGTTATGAGGAAGCGGCCAAACGTTATGAAGCGATAGCCGCCACGCCCGGTATCGATGCCAAAACCAAGGCCTGGGCTTACCATAACCTGGGAAACAGCCTGGTAAACCAGCAGAAATACCAGGAGGGGATACAGGCGTACAAGCAGGCTTTGAAAATGAATCCAAAAGATATGGCTACCAAATACAATTTGGAATATGCCCGGAAAAAACTGGCGGTTCAGCAGCAGCAGCAGCAACAGCAANNAGCAACAGCAGAACCAGCAACAGCAAAACCAGCAAGGCCAGCAGAACCAACAAAATCAGCAACAGTTGGACAAGCAACAGTCAGACCAGCAGCAGGACAGCAAGGACCGGCAGGACAAAGAGCGTCAGGCGCGGCAGCAACAGCGTCAGAAAGACGAGCAGCGGCAATTGGATGCTTTGCAGCAGAACGAACGCCGCACACAGGAAAAAGTCAAAAACGCTGAAGCCGCCCGTATGGCGCGCCCGGTGAGGAAGGAGAAAGATTGGTAAAGATGAAAACGATGATTACATACACCAGAAACAGCCTCTGTCTGATGGCCGCCTGTTTGGGACTCCTGTGGGCGGCAGCGGGTTATGCGCAGGAAGTGCAGGTATCCGTTCCCTCTTCGGTGGAGGAGGGGCGGCAGTTCCGTCTGTCCTATGTGTCTGGCGAGCGGATTTCAACTATCAACCTTCCAACCATCAAGGATTTCACTTTGCTGGGAGGGCCTTCCACCTCATCTTCCACCAGTATGCAGCTCATTAACGGGCAGATGAGCCGTTCCTCCACCTATACGTACAGCTATATCCTTCAAGCCGGAAAACCGGGCACGTATACCATAGGCCCGGCAACGGTGCAACTGGGAGGCAAGACCTTTAAAACAGGCAGCGCCACAGTCAAAGTGGTGCCGGCCGCTTCACCGTCTTCCGCTTCTTCCGGCAGCGGCAG
>DBVK01000094.1:3377-4871 GCA_002308135.1 Bacteroidales bacterium UBA1266 | reverse complement strand
CGAAAGTCCGGGCAATTTCCGCAAAGACGATGTGTTCGTGCGTGCGGAAGTCTCCAAAACCAATCCCTATGTGGAGGAAGAGGTGGTGGTGAGATACAAACTCTATGTGCCTGAGGGGGTGCGTTTCCAGTCCAGTATCAAAAAGATGCCTTCCTATACCGGTTTGTGGACGTACGAGTTGGGCGACCGCACTGCCGAACGCCAGCCTTATCGTGAGACTTATAACGGCAAGTCGTATACGGTCATTGATTTGATTTCATCGGCAGTATATCCGCAAAAGGCCGGCACCCTCACCATTCCGCCCGTGGAGGTGGAGATGGTGGTGCAGGTGCTGGTGCAGCGGCAGCGCAGCAACGACCCGTGGGAAAATTTCTTCAGCGATCCTTTCTTCGGGATGCAGCAGGTGCAGCAGCTCAATTTTGACGTGCGCTCCAAGGCGGTGCAAATCCAGGCGAAGGAACTGCCCTCGGCCAAACGTCCTGAGGATTTTAGCGGTCTGGTGGGGCAATTCACCCTGAAAGGGACGTTGAGCCGCAGCGAATTGCGTGCCAACGACGCCACCAACCTGACACTGACACTGTCCGGCAAGGGTAATCTGCAGCATGCCGAGGCACCGGCGCTGGTTTTCCCCAGTGATATTTCCGCGCAAGAGCCTGCTGTCACCGACAAAATCTCCACCTCGGAGAAGGGCGGGGTGAGCGGATCGCGCAGTTTTGAATACATTCTGATTCCGCGTCAGGCGGGGGAATACGAACTGCCTGCCGCCTCATTTTCGTATTTTGATCCCGTTGCCCGCCAATACGTGACCTTGCGCACGAACGCCTATACCTTGAAAGTCGCCAAAGGCGATCCTGCTTCCGCTTCTTCGATGGTCTCCTCTAACAAAAAGGACGTCAAGGTGGTGGGGAACGACATACGTTTTATCCGCACATCCTCCCGGCTGCAAAAGGGCAAGCCGGACTTTTTTGCCAGCCCCCTGTATTGGACGCTGCTCTGCCTGCCGGTTTTGCTTTTCCTCCTGTTTCTCCTCCTTTTTGCCAAACGCATGCATGAGCGGGAAAATGTGACGATGTTCAAGGACAAAAAGGCTTCCAAAGTAGCCCGCAAACGTTTGAAAACGGCTGGCAAATACCTGAACGCCAAGCAGGACAGCCAATTCTACGAAGAAATTTCCCAAGTGCTTTGGGGGTATGTCAGCGACAAGTTCCATATACCTATGGGACAGCTTTCCATGGAGACGGCACGACAAAAGCTTTCGGAACGCAACATGTCTGCGGAGCGCATAGACGAGTTCATGGAAACCCTCAACCAATGCGAATATGTGCGTTTCGCCCCTTCGGCGGAAACCACCCCGGAAAAAATGTATGAAAAAACCTTTGCCTTCCTGACCCGGATGGAGCAAGAACTGAAAAAAGCCTGACATGATACGGACATATTCCCGAAAAATACATTATTACGAATGTGATTCAATGGGTATAACCCATCATTCCAACT
>DBVK01000094.1:0-3291 GCA_002308135.1 Bacteroidales bacterium UBA1266 | reverse complement strand
GGCTGTCGCCTGTCATGGCGGTTTCCTGCCAGTACAAACACCCCTCCCGTTTTCAGGAGACGCTGGATATTCAGGTCTCGGTGAAATCCCTGACGGATTTGAAAGTCGGTTTTTCCTATGTCATGAAAGTGGGGGACAGCTTGGTCTGCACTGCGGAAAGCGCCCATTGTTTTTTGCGCGGGCAGCGTCCTGTCAGCTTGAGAAAGGAGTTCCCCCTGCTGTACCAGTCCTTGCAGGAAATGCTTCCCCCTGCGCTTGACTGAATTCCTCTGGCGCTTCCAAAGGGGTAGGCCATCCTCGGCGCAGCAAAAAAAAAGCGGAGTTATACTCCGCTTTTTCTGTAGATCCTGACATTCTTACCTGATGGCGATTTTCTTCACAACAGCGGTGTTGGCTGTCTGTATTTTGATGAAATACAAGCCGGATGCCATGTCCGTGGTTTGTATGTGCAGGAGTTGCGTCCCTTGCGGGATTGCCCGTTTGTACACTATCCTTCCGTTTATGTCCGCCATGGTGACAACAGCGTTGGTTTTCAGTCCGTCCAAAAGCAGTGTGGCATGGTCTTTGGCAGGATTGGGGAACACATTCAGCTGCATCTCGTCAGCGGCTTCGTGTATCGCAGTCTGTTGCGTATAAATCGTACGGAGGTTGCTGTAGGTTGTTTTGCCGTTTTCGGAGACGGCATACACCCTGGTGTGGTAATACTGGTTTTTCTCCAGGTTGTCCAGCGAGGCGGTGATCTTGTAGGTGTTGTATTCCAAATATAAGGTGTCAATCTGTTCGTAGGGGAGCTTGGTCCAGTTCTCTTCTTCCAATGCCATATCGGCTTGGCTTGTTTTGGTGTACTCGAATCCAAGGTCCTTTATCTGATTGAATTGGAAAGGCATTTCCACAAAGGCGGTGAGGGCTGCTGTGGTTTCCGAAATGCCTTCCGCCGGCATCAGGTAGATTTCCGGGAGCCCTTTTGTGGAGAAGCCCGCGGTATCCCACTCGCTCCAAATGCTGTCGCAAAGTTTGCGCACATAAAAGACATAGTCTGTGTCCGGAAGCAGTTGCTCCAGGAAAATATAGTTGTCGTTAATAATGGTTCTGGTTTCCCCGTTCTCACCCAGTTTGTACTGGAAGGTGCCATTGTTGGCCCAGGTCCAGTACACATATGCGGAAGAGAAGGATTGGACATAGATGTCCGTTATTTTAGCCGGTGCGCAGAGTTTGTCCAAGGAGTCGGCGGTTTCCTTTGGCGTGGCTTCAATGGAAAGGCTGCGGATGATAGCGGTGAAGTCCCCTAATTCATAATCCACATATGGATAATCTGTCATGTCCTCCCAAACAATTATCAGATACAAAGTGTCGTTTTCCAGGTATTCCGGTTTTTTGAAATGGAAGGTCTGTTCGCCTTTGTCGGCGGAAAGATACGCCTCGTTATAGGGATAATAACCGTTGAACCCGCCTGCCGGATCCGTGCTCATCGAAACATGCAGCCAGGATTTGCTGCGTCCGAACAGGTTGGATCCGTCCATATTGGCAGCTATCTTGACCGTGACGTAATCGCCTTCGGGCGCTTTGAACATGTGCTGGGCAATGGAATGCACCAAGGGTCGCTGGCCCATGTAGGTGGTGTCTGTGCCGTTAGGGGAGATGAACAATACCTGGTTGTTCCCTGAAGGTTTGCCCGCATACCAATTGTAAAATCCTTGAGAGAGGCCCCAGTAGTCGTTTTGCGGATTGAAGCTGGCGATATACGGCAGGGTGTCCAGGGTGTAATTGGCGTCATGGTCCATGGTCAGGAAGGCATGGGCAAATTCTGAGACAGGGTGGATGGTGTCCCCATTTTTTGTTACGGCCCAGGCTCCAGTGACATACCATGTGAAGGGGGTAAGGCCGGTGATGGTGTCGATAAGCTCATACATCATGTCATATTCCTCCGAAACGCTGGCTTTTGAGAAAGTCCATTGCTCTTCCGTCACTTTGCGATAGGAAAAACCGAAATCAATGGGTTTCAGTTCATTGAGTATCCAAGAGACGCTTCCTGTTAATACGGCAGAGGTTTCGGACACATCGGACGGGCCATGGGTCCATGCCTCGGGATCGGTGTTAAATGTAAACGTGAAAGACTTCCAATTGGAGGAATAGGATTCGTCCAGCGCGCGGATATAAAGCGTGTATGTGGTTCTGTTTGCAAGACCGTTGAGCACATGCCTGTTGGCCCTTACCGTGTCAATATTGCCATTTCCCCCAATCTTCAAAGCCCAACGCTTTTCGTCCCTGCCAGGCTCCCATGAAATTGCAGCCGAGTGCTCGCCTGTTATTTCGAATCTGATTCCTTTCGGCATTTCCAGTACCACCAGGCTGTCGGGTGTCTCTGTCACACTGAGGTTGGAAATAATGGCGCCGGGTTGGAAAACAGAGGATGCTGAAAAATGCTTTTCGTTTTGCCAAAGGAATACCAGATTGGCAAAGTCGTTCTTGTTCGGGTTGGGAATCTGCATGCTCACGTGTCCGCGGTATTTGCTTATGCCGAAATTTCCCAGGAATGCCCCACAATAGTCGTGGCAGGAGTAGTAGTAGGGGTATTCATAATATACATAGCCCAAAACGGGATTCAGCTCTGTTGAGGTGTCCATGAGATAGACTTTTACATAATCGTCTGATTCATAATAACCTCCACCAACCAGGATGTCGAATTCCACGGTAATGTAATTGGACTGTCCCGTTAGGAGCATTTTTTTTGCAAATACCCGCGAGGCATAATCATAGGAGTAAGTGGTGTCTTTCCCGTTTTGGGAGACATAAAGGGCGTTGCCGTTCATGCCATCCGGCTTTCCGATGCGCCAGGCGTTGGCGGTGTCAGTGACTTGGATGGTGGTCCATCCGTCGCTGGTGGAAAAATCTGTGGTGTAGGGCAGGCGCGATGCTTGGGCCATAACGTACAGCCCGCTTGTCGTCAAGCATAAGTAAAGCGCCAGACTAAAGAGAAAGGTGTTTTTTTTCATACGTTTGATTATTACATGGATTATTTAGTTGACAATATCAAATCAGGCCATGGGTGAAATCCGTGTCAAGCATGGCTTTCACAAATTGCAAAAGTAATAAATAAATGGATGGCAGATAAGAACACGAAGAAAAAAATCGGTTTTTTCAGTCTGTTCGGCGGATGTCCGCTCCTATCGCGTTCAGGCGCGTGTCAATATGCTGGTATCCCCTGTCGATTTGCTCAATATTGTGGATGACACTCTTGCCCTTGGCGGAAAGCGCGGCAATCAGCAGCGCCACACCGGCACGGATGTCGGG
>DBVK01000118.1 GCA_002308135.1 Bacteroidales bacterium UBA1266 | reverse complement strand
CCTACGACCGCATTCTGAAGGTGGCCCGCACCATCGCCGATCTGGACGGCAGTCCGGGAATCGAGACGGGACACCTCAGCGAGGCTATCAATTTCCGGAGCCTGGACCGAGACAATTGGGGGAAACGGTGATTTTGTGTATTTTTGCACGTTTTTCCTAAGAGGGAATTTTATTGTTTGCGATTGGAAATGACAGACTGTCCTGTGAAATGGAAATTGTTTGACGACATGTCACGCTGCACGGATGCCGAGGTGGAGCGTATGTTGTTGTTGGCCAGCGACCAGCGACGCGAGCAGGCGTTGGCGTATCACCATACGTTCGGACAATTCGCATGTTTGAAGACATACGAGCTTTTGCGGCAGTGTGTGGAGGAGGTCTTGTCGGGATGCGAGAGCGAATGTGCCATGATGCGGTCGCAACTGGCCCAATGGGATGGCGGCTTTGTGTATGCGGAACATGGGAAACCTTTCCTGCGTGCGAAGAGTGGTGGAGAACGGATCGAAGGGGTGGAAATCAGCATCAGCCACTGCAAACAGGCAGTGGGGGTGGCCTTGCATGACCGGCCTGTAGGACTGGATGTGGAGTCGTTCAGGAAAGCCTCCGATTCGTTGCTGCGCCGCACGATGAATGCCGACGAGCGCGAACGCATCCTCCACGCCGACAATCCCGACCGGATGTTCGCTTGCTTTTGGACCCAAAAAGAGGCAATCTTGAAAATGGATGGTTCTGGCTTGGTGGATCCTCTCGAAAATGTGCTGTCCGAAAGGGACTTGATGCGAAACTTCCGAATGGAGACGGGCGTCAACGAGGAGAAACAATACTGTTGGAGCCTGGTGTGTAGGGTGGGTGAGAGGCGTTAAGAAATTAAGAAATTAAATCCAACTGCTAACGGCCTATCTAAAATGCCAGGAACCCGACTCCGACTTTGAGGCCGAACCAGTAGGCATTCAATATCCGGTTGCGCACAAAACTGTTGACGGAGGTGGTGCTCGCCTCATGGCTGGAATAGTCGTCAAGGAAGCCTTTCATCGCCTTGTATCCTCCAAAGGTACTGCCGAAGGAAAAACCGAATGAAAGGCGCAAGCGGTTGAAAAAGAGGTAGTCGTAACCTATTTCCGCTTTGGCTCCGAACAGCATGCTCTTGCCTTCTTTGAAATCGGGATGATAGTATCCTATCCATTGTGGCGGCTCTTCATTGTTTGTATAATGGTAGAAAAAACCGTCGAAGATGAATTTAGCATAAAAACCCAGCGGCGCTTTTGTNNTTGTAAAACACGTTGAACCCGTGTGCCACCACTTGGCCAGTGAAGGAATAGTCCTCATTAAAGTAGTAACCCTGGGATGGACTTGTGAATTCCTGATACAAGGATCCTTTATAGGGCGAGTTATAGTAATTGTACCCGGCACCCACGCTCCCTTTTTCCCAGACAATGCACTCCACGTTTGGGGAGAGGATGTAGTTCAAGCCGAGGTAGCGGCGGAGGTGTGCGCTGTTGATGTGTTCGTCCAGGGTTCGTGACAGAGGATTTGGATTTTTCCAGGATGGCGATAGGTAGCCCTCCGCGTTGAAGATGACGTGCTTTCCCATATAGCCTGTGTTCTGCCCCAGACAGAATCCCGTCAGAAGGATTGCGATGGTGAAAAGATATATTTTTTTCATAGTTATTTTCCTTTAACAAAATTATATAACTCGTCGTAAATGAATGCGTTGGTGTATGCCTTGTTGATGCTGCTGGTATGGCTGTCGCGGATGGCAACATCGTTCTTGCCAGTCCCGAAATCGGTAATGACGAAGTACATTTCGGTCGAGGGACGTGGTAAGGCGAAGGTGGTCAGGGTGACGGGAAGGACGTAGGGACAGAGAAAGGTCAGGAAGAGGCTTTTGCTCTTTTCAAGTCCGAAGAAATGGCCCGAGGTTGTTCTGTTGCCTACAAAGCATATTTTGCTGGTGCCGGTCAGCTCATAGGCTGAGGACATGTTCTGGGCGGTGTGGCGTACCATTTCGATGCCGCCGCTCTTCCTGAAATCGCGGATCCATTGTTGCAGTTGCACATAACCGTTGTATTCATCCGTGGAGAAAGCACCCACTTGTTTGGGCGTGTAATGTTGCGTCTGGAGCTTGAGGTGTCTGGCGCTGGTTAGGGTGGCGCGAAGCATCTGCTTGCTGCCACGCTCGGCTTTTTTTGATGAGGAACTATGATTGTAATACGAGCATTCCGGTTTGGAAACAAATAACGTTTTGATGTCAGCCGGTTTGTTTTGGCTTACGAAGTCCAGGATTTGTTCATCTTCCGCCATGCGGATGATGTTGTTCATCGCGCTCACAAAATCGGAATCCTGATGGATGTCCACCAGCATGTAGTTGACAGTCTTGAATTTGGCGGTGGGTATCACCTTGTTGGACTGGTTCTGGCGGCGTATGCGGGCGTATTTGCCGATGACGGTGTCAGTGGCATGTGTTGTCTCTTTCACAACAATGGAGTCCGGATTGGTTCCCATGGGATAGTCGGAGAAATCGGTGTATTTCATTTTGTTTTCAATGAAGACATCCCGAAGAAGGTCGCTGGTTATCTCAGCGATATGGGTGTCATCCGGGAATCGTTTTTTTGCAGTCCACGCATGACGTAAGGCCAGTACGGAGGCTTCCATACGATTTATCTTCGACAGTATGNNCCCTGCTGCATTTCACCCTCCACTTTCTTGTGCGGGAGGATCACATCCGAGACTTGTCCGTTGTTGCGGTGTTTCGAAAATCCGTACCATGCTTCCGCCATGGCTTTTTGCAGGAATGCGTTGTCGGGAAGACTCTGTTGCAGCACATGGATGTTGTAGATGGCCTGGTCGTATTGGTGGTCGGTGAGCAGGATGTTAATGCACTCAAACCGGGCCAGATTGCGTGCCAGTTGGAATTTCTCCTCCGGCTGCAGATAGACAGAGCGTCCAGATTTT
>DBVK01000169.1:9083-15453 GCA_002308135.1 Bacteroidales bacterium UBA1266 | reverse complement strand
AAAAAAAGACGCAATACATTGCGTCCCTACCCGCGGCATAAAGAAAAAATGCGGAAAAACAGCCTTGCATTTGCCAAAACATGCTATCTTTGCATTTTTAAAGCGAAGCGCATGCCGGAGAAGGGGTTTTAACGGCGGCGCGACAAAGCGAACGGAATAGTGGATAGACCCCTGATTTAAAAACATTAAACCTTTGGAAGTTACACGAACTTTTGATTTGCTGGAGTGGATGAGCGGGCGTTATGACAAAGACGACATTCTCGCATCCAAATGGGACGGGAACTGGATAAAATTCAGCGTCAGCGACTACTGCAAATATTCCGAAATCATGAGCTACGGATTCTATGAACTGGGGTTGCGGAAAGGTGACCGGGTCATCACCATCATGAACAACCGCAGCGAATTCAATATCATAGACATGGCCTTAGCCATGCTGGGCATCATCCATATCCCCGTATACCCTACCCTAAGCCCCAACGACTATGTGTATATCGTCAATCATTCGGATGCCAAAATACTGATTGTAGGAAATTTAAGCATCTATAAAAAAATACGCCCCCTCGTCGGATCCTTTACCGCACAGCCGAAACTCTACACCCTTGACCCGGTGGAGAACGAGGAAGTGCTTTTCTCCGTGTTCAAGCTGGGCATTTCCAACCGCAAAAAAGACGCCCCCCTTGTGCAGGAAATCAAGAACAGCATACTGCCCTCCGACATTGCCACCCAAATATACACTTCCGGCACCACCGGCACACCCAAGGGCGTGATGCTCTCCCATGAAAACCTTGTATCCAATTTCACCGAGCACGCCAAGGTGCAGCCCATGGATCATCATTGCAAAGCACTGAGTTTCCTCCCCTTATGCCATGTGTTTGAACGCACCATGAACTACCATTACCAATACCTGGGCATCAGCATTTACTATGTGGACAATATGGGCTTGATTATGCAGACGGCCAAAGACATCCAAGCCGACGGATTCTGCGCGGTCCCCCGTATTCTGGAAGTCATGCACGACAAAATCCTTTCCGCAGGCAAAGACCTGGACGGGCGCATCGCTCGCACCATCTACCGTATGGCCTTGCGGCACGGTTACAAATACGCCCCTGACAAAGGGCAGTGGTACCGTTTATGGCAGCACATCTACGACTCCCTGGTATATCATAAAATACGGGGGAAATTCGGGGGAAAACACATGACCATCATCAGTGGAGGGTCCGCCCTGAACGTCAAAATATGCCGTTTGTTCCACGCCATCGGCCTGCGGATATTCGAAGGCTACGGCATGACGGAAACCAGTCCGGTGATAGCCGTCAACAATCCGAAGGACAAGCTTTACCGTATAGGCACCGTCGGCCCGGTAATGCCCAATGTGCAGCTGAAATTCGACGAGGACAATGAAATCCTGGTCAAAGGCCCCTCCATCATGAAAGGCTATTACAAAGCCAGTGGAGCCGAAGCCCGGCAGCAGNNATCGACGAAGAGGGCTGGTTCCACACCGGCGACATCGGCACGCTTATCGATGGCATCTACCTCCAAATCACAGACCGCAAAAAGGAGATTTTCAAACTCTCTGCAGGCAAATACATTGCCCCACAAGCCATTGAAAACCGCCTGAAAGAATCGGAACTGATTGAGAATGTCATGGTGGTCGGTGAGAACGAGAAATACGCCGCCGCCCTGATTTCGCCCAATTACAACTACCTCCACTTCTGGGCCAACAAACACAAGCTGCATTACCGGGACAACGAGGCGCTGATCCGCATGCCGGAAATACTGGAACACTTCCAACAGGAAATTGCCGCGATAAACAAAGAGCTGGCCCCCCACGAACAAATCAAGGGCTTCCGCCTGGTGACGGAAGAATGGAGCATGCAAAGCGGGGAACTCTCCCCCACTTTGAAGTTGAAACGCAACGTGCTGACAAAAAAATACGAAACGCTTATCGCCCAACTATATAACCCCGTAAAGGAAAAGGAACATTATTTTTCCTTCAAACAGGTGAATCTGAACCTATTGGACACGATACGCCACCTTACGCCGGAAAAGCTCCGCACCGGGTTTTCCGTCAAACTGGGCAGGGAGGACGAAAGCAAAGAAGCCTCCAAAGAACCGTCCAAAGAACGCTAATCTGCACCATGAAAGAGATCCGCATCAAAGGAAAACGCTTCGTCCCCTACATTTCCCATCAGGACATTGAAAAAAAAATCGCGGCTATGGCCGAACGCATCGCTGCCGATTACGCGGAAGACAACCCCCTGCTGCTGGTCGTGCTGAACGGAGCCATGATTTTTGCCTCCTCGCTGATGCAGAAAATGAATATTCCACTGGAAATCTGCTGCATAAAATACAAATCCTACATCAACATGCAGACTTCCGAACAGATTAAAGAGGTCATCGGCCTGCCGGAGGAACGCCTGAAGGGCAGAAGAGTGCTTGTGGTAGAGGATATTGTGGACACTGGGAACACCATCGCCTACCTCTTCCAAAAGCTGGAGTCCAGCGGTGTCACCGATGCGAATGTGGTCTCCCTGACCTTCAAACCAGGAAAATACCAAGCTTCCGTGCCCATACGCTATGTGGGCTTCCCCATTGAAGACGCTTTTATCGTCGGCTATGGCATGGATTATGATGAACAAGGCCGGCAATATCCGGACATATACCAATACAGCGCCATTTGATATGGAAAACACCCGACAACAAAAAATAGCCCGGCTGATCCAGAAAGAGATCGCCGCCATGTTCCAAGAGGACAACAGCCTGTATGCGGGCAAAGGGCTGGTTACCGTCACGCGTGCCAGTGTCAGCAAAGACATGGCTTACGCCCGGATCCGCGTCAGCATTTTCGGCGTGCCCGACAAACAAGCCGTTTTGTCTGCCATTGAGGCCAACCAAAAAGAAATCCGTTTCCGGCTGGGGCAGAAAACCCGCAACCAGTTGCGCATCGTCCCCGAACTGGCCTTTGTGCTTGACGAGACCCTCGATTACATCGAAAATATAGACAAATTGTTAAAACAGTGAGCGTTTCGTTTTTTGTAGCCAAACGCTATCTTTGGGCGAAGAAATCGCACCAGCTGGTACAGCTCCTCTCCCGCATTTCCATTGTGAGCATTGCGGTCTGCACTGCGGCGCTTCTCATTGTCCTGTCCGTTTTCAACGGCTTNNGGCTTGCAGGCATTTATCGGTAGCCGTTTCAACACCTTCCACGCCGACATCGAACTGACGGCAAGGCAAGGGAAAACCTTTCCTTTTACGGAAGCCCAGCGGCTGCGCATAGCGCAGACAGACGGGGTGGAATATGTCTCTGGAGTATGCTGCGACCTGGCGGTACTGAGCTTTGAAGACAGGCAATTCATCGCCCGTCTGAAAGGGGTGGAAACGGATTATTACCGCATGAAACGCTTGGATACCACACTTTACTCCGGAAGATTCCTGCTGGAAAGCGGGGAAAATCCCCTGGCTGTTATCGGATCGGGCGTGGAACGCAGGCTGCACTGCGGCATTTCCGAATTCGTCAGCAACAGCATCAGCGTATATTATCCCCAACGCAAGCAACGCTTGTCAGCAGCGCAACCCATGCAGGGGCTGAACACCGCCCGGCTGACCCCCGTCGGAGGGTTTGTCACCCGGACAGAATACGATGAAAACTATGTGTTTGTACCTGTCTCCTTTATGCAAACCCTTACCGCACATGAAGGAGAGGTCACTTCCGTGGAAATCCGGGTGTCCCCCGGCATTCCGGCACAAAAAGTCATCGCCAGCCTGCAAAAAGAATGGGGTGAGGATTTCGTCCTGAAAGACCTCTACCAGCAGGAAGCGGAAATGTACAAAGTCATGCGTTCGGAAAAATGGGCCATATTCGCCATCCTTTCCTTTATTCTGCTTATCGCCTCTTTCAACATGATCGGCATGATGGCAATCCTGGTCCTGGACAAGAAAAAGGACATGGGCATTTTTTACGCCATGGGTGCGGACACTTCCCTTATCCGCAAGATTTTCATACAGGAAGGCCTGCTCATCACTTGCATAGGCGCAGGCGCAGGCATAGTGACAGGAGGCATCTGCTGCGCTTTGCAGCAGCATTTCCAACTGATACAATTCGGGGATGGTATCGCCTACCCGGTGGATGTGCATGCCGGTGACATTCTCGGCATTTTCGCCGTGGCGCTGCTCATCACCCTGCCGGCCATGACAGTGCCTGTCGTACGCATTTCCGAACGTCTGTTCAAAAACATCCGCCATGAATAAGCCGCCCATCCCACCGGAAATCGCCGAACACATCGGATACAAAGCAATTCCTGAACACCACCTGCTTACTAAAGAAAACATGGCGCCCCTGCTGCAGCATCGCAGCCCCTTCGCCCACAAGGGCAGCTTCGGGCATGCCCTGCTGGTTGCCGGTAGCAAAGGCATGATGGGAGCCGCCCAACTGGCAGCCAAAGCCTGCCTGCGCAGCGGCGTCGGTTTGCTGACCGTCCACACGCCCGCCTGCGGCTATCCCATCCTCCAAAGCTACGTGCCGGAAGCCATGACGGAATGCGATGCCGAAACAGACAGCGTGTCCTCCCTTGCGCTTTCCTCCCTTGCCAAGTACGCGGCAGTGGGCATAGGCCCCGGCATAGGCCGCAGCGACAATGCCTTTCAAGCCCTCAAACAGCTGCTCCAATACTACCGGCTCCCCATACTTTTTGATGCCGACGCCCTCAACCTGCTTTCGGAGCACCCCACCTGCCTGGAGTTCCTGCCTCCTTTTTCCGTGCTGACGCCTCATCCGGGCGAATTGGAACGCCTTATCGGACGTACCGCAACTGCAACGGAACGCCTGCAAAAAACGCAGGAATTCGCATGGAAACACCGCTGCATCTGCCTGATCAAGGGAGCCGGCACCGCTATCGTATGCCCCAACCGCCAGGTGTTCTTCAACACCACCGGCAATCCGGGCATNNATGGCGACAGCCGGCAGCGGCGATGTGTTGAGCGGTATTATTCTTGGGCTTATGGCACAATCCTATCCGACGGACACGGCGGCATGCCTCGGGGTGTTTCTGCACGGGCTGGCCGGAGATTTGGCCTTGGCCGCACAATCGGAAGAAAGTCTGATTTCCAGTGACCTCATCACCCATTTGGGCGCTGCCTTCCAATGCCTGCACCTGAGCCGCAAGCCTTGAAAAGAGCGCTCAAGGTTCGGCAATGAGACGGCTTAACAATCGGTAGACTTCTGTCCAAAGCGGATTATCCTCCTGTAACAGCGACAGATGCGCTTGCATTGTCTGATGGTCCCCCCTAACCGCCGGACCGGTCTGCGCGTCCTTGGGCGGCATTACCACGGCTTTCATTACCGTCTCCATCAGCAAGGGATGCAGCAGGCGGGTGTCCATCCGCTGCGCTTCCAGGAGCTCGAATGCGACACGGAAGAGCGCATTGCTGAAATTATTGGCATACACACCGGCCAAATGCAAGGTTTTGCGTTGCGCACTGCTGATCCAATAGCTTTCATCGCCAAGGACGGAAGCCAAAGTCTGCACCACCTCCCGCGCCCGGTCATCGGAAGCCTCCAAACACAAGGGCAGCCGGCCGGATTTCAGCGCCACACCATAGGTGCAGCTCTGAAAAGGGTAAAGCACCGCCGCATGGGCGGTCAGCCCCTGAAACAGGGTAAGCGGCAGCGCACCCGATGTATGCAGCATCACTTTGTCACGCCAGGGGAAGCGGGGCAGCAACTCCGCATAGGCGCGATCGGCTAAGGCAAACACATAGGCGTCCACATCCGATGGGATTTCCCGCAAATCCGTATACACCTGCGCCACCCCACAGGATTCGGCCAATCTCCGCACTTTTTCCGGATTGCGGCCATAGCAGCCGTATAGCGGAAACTGCCGTTCGCACAAACGCCGGCCCAGATGCCAGGCCACATTGCCGGTTCCCAACAACAGCACTTTCATGGCGTTCGCTTCAGCTGCGGAAACCTATAATCTCCCGGACTTCCTTAATGGTTTTCCGGGCATTCGTCCGGGCTTTCTCCGCACCTTCCTCCATCACTTCCTTCAGATAGCCCGCTTCACCGGAAAGCGCACGTATGCGCTCCTGAATGGGGGCGCAAAAAGCGGCCATGTCTTCGGCAAGCTGCTTTTTCATGTCCCCGTACCGTATGCTGCAGTTATTGTAAGCATCCTCAAAGAAAGCATAGGTATCCGGAGTGGAGACCTGTTTCATGATGGTGAACAGGTTTGCAATCTCCTGGGATTTCTCCTGGTGCGGCTGCGTGGGACCCTGGTCGGTTTTGGCACGCATAACCTTTTTACGTATCGTCTCGGGGTCGTCCCTAAGGTAAATGGCGTTCCCCTCGGACTTGCCCATTTTCAGGCTGCCT
>DBVK01000169.1:6186-8962 GCA_002308135.1 Bacteroidales bacterium UBA1266 | reverse complement strand
TGTTCCTGGTCCTTGCCCACCGGAACCTTGTCCGCCCGATGTATCAAAATGTCAGCAGCCATCAGGGTCGGGTAGGTCAGCAAGCCGGCATTCACATTCCCAGGCTGTTGGCGCACCTTGTCCTTAAAGGAAGTGCAGCGCTCCAATTCACCCAGGTAAGCGTTCATGTTCAAGAACAGGTAAAGTTCCAGCACTTCCGGCACATCGCTTTGCAGGTAGAGGGTGCTTTTTTTCGGATCCAGGCCGCAGGCGAGATACTCCACCAGTATGTTCTTCACATTCTCCTTCAGGTTCTCCGGGGTCGGATGGGTGGTCAGGGAATGGTAATCGGCGATAAAAAAATAGCAATGGTTCTCCTCCTGCATTTTGACGAAATTGCGCAATGCGCCGAAATAGTTTCCGATATGCAGGTTTCCCGTGGAACGAATTCCGCTCAAAACAGTTTCCATAGATGTTTGTTTTCGTGTCTATAGGTTAAAACGTGAAAAAGCCTTTCCTATTGTCTGACATCTATTTTTGCTTAAAATGACATTTTGACATATGTTTTATATGAAAAACTGACATATTGACACCTTCTGTGAATTTACAATTGTTTATATTTCAATGAATTATAAAAACGTGTGCTTTCTGGTACGCAAATTGTCTATAGGGAAGCGTTGCCGAAAGGGAACAAAAAAACAACACAAAGAAAAAACAATAACACATAAAAAAAGAAAGGAAAAAGCCATGTTAGTAAAGAGAAATTGTTACACACCCGCCTACAATTGGAACCATTTGTTCGGAAAAGATTTCTTCGGGGATTTCTGGGATGAGGAAGAAAAGCGCACCATGCCTTCGGCCAATATCGAAGAGGAAGAGCGGCAGTTTGTGATTGAAGTGGCCGCTCCCGGCTACCGCAAGGAGGATTTCCGTGTGGAACTGAGCGAAGAAAACGTGCTGAGCATTTCCGCCGAACAGCGCAAAGACGAAACTTCGGAAAAGAAAGAAAGACGCTTCACACGCAAGGAGCACAGCTACGCAGCCTTCGAACGCCGCTTCACCCTGCCGGACAACGTGGATTGCGAACACATTGATGCAAAATACGAGAACGGCCTGTTGAAAGTGACGCTTCCGAAAAAACAGGAAGAAGCCAAAATCAACCGTCAGATCACCGTCTGCTAAACGGTTCCCGGAAGGGAAATAAAAAAAGCGTGCCAAGGCACGCTTTTTTTTATGAATTGACGACGCGATTACGCACCCAGCTGGATACGGGCGAAGCCTTCGCAGACCAGCTCCTTGTCCGCTTTCTGCATGTATTCGGCCACCGTCATCTTGCTGTCACGGATGAATTCCTGATGCATCAGGGTGTTCTCTTTGAAGAATTTGTTCAAACGGCCCTGGGCGATTTTTTCCACCATTTCAGCAGGAATGTGCTGCTTTTTCTCTTCGGCGGTTTTCTCCTTGATCTCCCTTGCCTTTTGCGCCTGCTCTTCTGTGATCCATCCCTTGGTGATGTTGGAATTGATATGGTCATCGGAATCGACATGGGCAGGATTGATGCCGGCCTTTGTCAAGGCAGCGTCAACCGCTTTCTGAATCTGCTCCTGAATGGTCTTTTCTTTTCCAACTTCCAGCTCACGCTCCACAATCTCAGGACTTACGCCCTTTTCATCCACCGCAATGGGATTCATGGCGGCAATCTGCATGGCGATTTCGTGCGCCACCGTTTCGGTGCCGTCACCTTTCTTGTTGAAAGCGGCGATAACAGCCAAACGGTTGCCCATGTGGTTGTATGCGTTCACATAAGGTTTCTCCAGGCTGGCGAATCCGTTCAGCTCCACCTTTTCACCGGTCTTGCCGCTCATCTCCGTCAGGCTGGCCTCCACGGTCTGTCCGTTATAATCGGCTTGCATCAACGCCTCCTTGCTGGTGATGTGCTTTGCAATGGCCAAATCCGCCAGTGCATTGGCATAGTTGGTGAAATCAGCGGTCTTACCGACGAAATCGGTCTCGCAATTGACCATCACCACCACTCCAAATGTGTTATCGGGAGTGGTTTTGGCCACCACATACCCTTCGTTGGCATTGCGGTCGGCGCGTTTGGCGGCAATCTTCTGGCCTTTTTTCCGCAGAATGTCGACAGCTTTCTCAAAATCGCCTTCGGCTTCCACCAAAGCGTTTTTGCAGTCCATCATGCCGGAACCGGTCATTTGTCTCAATTTATTTACATCAGCTGCTGTAATAGCGATAATCGTTTTTTTAATAGGGTTAAAAACTATTTTTTGCTTCTGGACGGTTTCTCCTCTCCGCTTTTTTCACCGACTCTGCGGCGGCGGCGGGGTTTCTCCTCCTCTTCCTTTTTCTCCTCATCCTTCTCGGCATCCACTTCGGATTCCACCTCCTCTTCCACTTCCTCTTTGTCCTTGTTGAGCGCACGTTCGTTCAAACCTTCCCGAATGGCGTCGCACATGGTTTTGACAATCAGAGCAATGGATTTCGAAGCATCGTCATTGGCCGGAATGGGGAAGTCCACCAGGTTGGGGTTGGAATTCGTATCCACAATGGCAAAAATGGGGATGTTCAGCTTGCGGGCTTCCGCAACAGCAATGTGCTCTTTCAGAATATCCACCACGAAAATGGCGGAAGGCAGATGGTTCAGGTCAGCAATGGAACCGAGGTTCTTGTCCAGTTTCGCTTTTTCACGCTGTATCTGCAGTTTCTCCCTCTTGGAAATGTTGTTCCACTGCGCGCTGTTCATCATTTCCTCCAAAGAGGTCATTTTCTTGACAGCCTTGCG
>DBVK01000169.1:5754-6181 GCA_002308135.1 Bacteroidales bacterium UBA1266 | reverse complement strand
GAAGTTGGTCAGCATACCACCGGGCCAGCGTTCGGTGACATAGGGCATGTTCACAGCCTTCACCTGCTCGGAAAGGATTTCCTTGGCCTGCTTTTTCGTGGCCACGAACAATATCCGTTTTCCGGACATGGCTATCTGACGGATAGCGGCGGCGGCCTCGTCTATTTTGACGACCGTTTTATGCAGGTCTATAATGTGAATTCCGTTCTTCTCCATGAAGATATACGGAGCCATGTTGGGGTTCCATTTTCTTTTCAGGTGGCCGAAATGCGCACCGGCTTCCAACAATTGGTTAAAATCTACGCTTGACATTTGATCTTTTTTTAATGTTTACATTCTGTTAATTAAACAATTGCAAAGTAGTCCCGCAGCAGCGGAAATCTCTGCAATTTAGATACTAAACATTCTTCTATGCTTGGTATGCTAA
>DBVK01000169.1:417-5639 GCA_002308135.1 Bacteroidales bacterium UBA1266 | reverse complement strand
ACTTCGGCCTGTCCGTTGATCCCTCCGCCACTCAAATTGGCCTTGATATCGAACTGGTCTTCCGCCTGGGCCACACGCAGGGACTGCACGGCGACATAGCGAAGGGTGTCCGTAGAGAAATATTCTTTGTAGTCACGTCCGTTAACCGTGATGTTACCGTTACCGGCTTTCATATAAACACGGGCAACGGCGGTTTTTCTTCTTCCTGAGGTATTGATGACTTCCATGCTTATTTAATGTCTTTAAGGTTAATAAGTCTGGGCTTTTGTGCCTGCTGCCCGTGTTCGCTTCCGGCATACACGTAAAGGTTGCGATAGAGCTTGTCGCCCAATCTGTTTTTAGGAAGCATGCCGCGAATGGCGTGTTCCAGCACCGAAATAGGTTTGCGCTGCAGCAGCTCCTTAGGGGTGGTCACACGCTGTCCGCCCGGATAACCGGTATGGCGGATATACTGCTTTTCCGCCATTTTGTTACCAGTGAAGCGAATCTTCTCCGCATTAATAATCACAACATTATCTCCGCAATCCATGTGAGGTGTGTAATTGGTTTTGTATTTGCCTCTCAGCAACTGGGCGACAACCGATGCCAGACGACCCACAATCTCTCCTTCAGCGTCAATCAGAAGCCATTCCTTGTTGATGGTGGAAGGTTTCGCAGACACTGTCTTATAACTCAATGTATCCATCTTTTAACGTTAATTTTTTTACTTCAACTAAATTTCAAACAAATATTTCACCTTCTTTGTTTGTGGATAATAATCTCGGACTTTTAGCCCGCAAAATTACCACTTTTCCGAATAGCTTTTTATGCCTTCCGCAAAAAAAATTGTATGCCTGAAGCAATTTTCGAACAACCTTTTTATCAGAGCGTTGCTTACTTCCATCCTCACATTCCCCGGCTTGTTTTCCACTATAGGCGGTGAAAAACACACGAGCGGCTATCGTGAATTTGGAAACTTTTGTTGGTGAAAAACACAAACTTGTAATCCGATAAGCCCTTCCATCAAGCCTCTTCCCCCTCCGAAGCCGCTTCCGAAGCCGCCTCCTCGTCCCTCAGGTAGGCTTCCACCGGATTGGCATAGATGGCAAGCAGCTGCTGCTTCATCCGGGTGTAGTTCACATCAGCGATATTGGCCTGTTTGCGGATATACTTGACAAATTCATTCTTCTCAGACTCCATGTACTCTTCCGCGAAACGGTTGCTGTTGTGCAGCACGTCATAGGCGATGTAGTTGTTCTCCCACAAACGGTAATTACGGTGTATCTCCCTGTCTATGCATTCGCAGACATAAATCAGGGCATCGTTGGCGGAGGGGAACTTCATGTCGGGATCCAGCTGCCCGTCTATGGGGTTGCCCGCCTCCATGTGCACCCGGCCTTTATAGGAGAAGATGCCTTTGGTGATGCTGTTGTAGTCCTCTTTTGAATCTTTGATATAGAATTTGTTCAGTTTGGTCCTCAGCAATTCGCGGGCCTTCATCTGGTCACAGGGTTCATACTCATAGGAGATGGTCAGCGGAATGATATTAAGCTCCTTCAAGCTGCTCATGACATCGGTGCGGCTGCTGGAATAGAGCATTTTCAGCACGCCCTGCTGGGTTTTGTCCATGCCGTCCTTCGTGCGGCCGTTGCGCTGGGAAATCCAAACGGAGACCTTGTCCTTGACGATGCTCTGCCGGATGTACTCCGAGAGCAGTTTGGAATTGCTCAGCATGGTCCGGGTGTTATGGGAGCGGAAGACCGTGAACATGTTGTTGGTTTTCGCAATGTCGGTGAACAAGGGGGACATCAGCAGATTGTCGCCTATGCCCGAGCGGGTGGTGGGCATGTCGCGGGAGAGGAGATAGCACTGCAATATGGCGGAATCCAGAATGATATCGCGGTGATTGGCGATGAACAAATGGGGCTTGTGCAAATCAATGTTGTCAAAACCGCCAAAGGTCAGCCCCTCACAACTCCTGTGTATGAACGTGTTCAGCATGGGTCCGAAAATCTCGCGCTGCAAATCGGCCGTGGTTTTCATTTTCCGCATGCGGCGCACCAGTGTGGCCGTGTTTTCCGTCTCTATGAAATTGGTCAGGGAGGTGACAAACTGCGGCGACATCAGCATACGGTTGATGGCGTAAGGTATCTCCTCCGTAGTGTACGGGCGTATGCTTGCGAAAGGGTCTTGTTTTTTTCTCATAAGCTGTTCCAATATAAAGGCTGGTTCTGCAAGGCCTCCGCATCGGGAGCCGCTTGCTCGAAACGCAGCGTCAATTGTTTATTATCTGACAAATGAATATATACGCGCTGCTGTTGCCAGCGTCCTGTAGCGCCGGCTGTCTCCGGCAGCAGCTTTTCCGGAGGGACACTTGCCGTCCAAGTGTTCGCATCCTGTTTTTCCAAAGGACGGACGAAAGCGAAAAACGGATAGCCCAACAAACGGGAGGCGCGTGCGATGTCGCCCTGCTGCAACGCCTGGCGTATGGCCGTGGAACTGACGGCTTCCCCCGCCTCGCTCCGCTGCGGCACTTCGGTGACACCGAAGCCGTATTTTTGCTGTAAGGCGCGCAATGTCTTCACACTGCCTTCCTTCCGGTGTCCGAAATGATGGTTGTAGCCCAACACCATGTGACGCAAATGCATTTGGACGCTCAAGCGGTCCAGCAGGGCTTCCGGAGAAAGGGCGGAAAATTCGGACGTGAAGGGCAGGCAGCACCATATGTCCACTCCGCACTCCTCCAAGAGCAGGCGTTTCTCCCTTTGGGTCACTATCAAAGGAAAAGGACGGCCCGTAAGCACCTCTCTCGGATGAGGGTCAAACGAAAGCACAACAGCCACCCCATTCCGCCGACGGGCCTCCTGCGTCAGGTGACGGAGAATGTCCCTGTGGGCGAGATGCACCCCATCGAACATGCCGAGCGCAAGCACGGCATCTTCCATGCGGCTGAAGTCATCCAATGAGGTATGGCTTATCATGGTATCCGTTTATTCCGCGGACGTTTTCCCGGAGTCGAAGGCGGCGATGATTTCTTCCGCGCTCATGCCAAGGTAGCGGATGGCATAGCGGGCGTCTTCGGCCAGCGGATGTTCCGGATAGCGTTCCAAGAAATTCAAATAGGCTTTTTTCGCCTTGTCCTGGTCGTAGAACACCTCTTCATACACCAGTCCGCGGAGAAAATAGCATTCCGCGACACGAGGGCTTTCGGGATAGCGTTTGACCAGTTCGGCCATGGCATCCAAGGCGGGGTCGCCTTTTTTTTCCACCCTCAGCAGCTGCGCTTTGCGGAAAAGGTATTCCGGCGCCATCGAATCTTCCGGATATTTTTGGATAAAAAGGTCATAGTCCTGGAACAAGCCCTGCTGGCGGGAAGTGTCCCCCTCGTCCAGCACGAGCTTTTCCGTCTGTCCGATGCGCGTTTGCAGCTTTTCCCTGGACGGTGTGCAGGAGGCAAGCAGGCCAAGCATGGCAAAGCCTATAACACAGGTTCTGATTCGCATAATCTTATTTTTTATTGGGTTTAACGCGGTATGCCGGGACTTTTTTCCCGGTCACGATTTCATTCAACTTACTTTTCAAAAGTGTTTTTTTCAAGGGGGAAAGCCGGTCCACAAAGACTTTCCCGAACAGATGGTCGTATTCGTGCTGTATCACACGGGCGGCCTTGCCGTGGTATTCCTCTTCAAAAGTGTTGCCGTCCGTGTCCTGATAGCGGATGCGCACCCCTTCCGGACGCGACACTTCCTCACTGATTCCCGGCACGCTCAGGCAGCCTTCGCTGAAACGTATGCTCTCCCCCACCGATGCCGTGATTTCCGGATTCACAAAGGCCTTTTTGACGGGCTGCTCCGTATCATCTTCATCCAGAAAAGCTTCGGTGTCAATAACAAACACCGCTATGGGACGATTCACCTGGGGAGCGGCCAAACCCACCCCGTTGGCGTTGTACATGGTGTCGAACATGTCGCTGACAAGGCTTTTCAAGTCCGTGTCAGGGGCGGGGAAATCCACTTCCTCTACGGTTTTCCGCAGTACAGGATTTCCATACAGTGTAANNATAGGCAGAATCATTTCTCTTTTCTTTTTTTGTATTGCATACTTTCTAAATAGGATTGCAGCAGAATGGTGGCGCTCAAGGTGTCCACCAGGGCTTTGTTTTGCCTGGCCTTTTTGTGCAATCCTGCGTCAATCATGGTCTGGAAAGCCATTTTGGAGGTGAAGCGCTCATCCATGCGCTCAATGTCAATGGCGGGGAAGGCAATCGCCAGCTTTTTCACGAAAGGCTCTATATAACGAGCTGATTCAGAAGGTGTGTTATCCATTTGTACCGCCTTCCCGACCAGGAAAAGCTCCACCTTCTCCTTGGAGGTGTACTCCGTCAGAAAAGGGAAAATATCCTTGGTGGGAACCGTACACAGTGCATTGGCTATCAACTGCAACTCATCGGTGACCGCAATGCCTGTGCGCTTTTTTCCGTAATCTATGGACACTATTCTTCCCATGGGTCATTTGCTGACAACCTGCAAAATCTCTCCTGATTTAGCTTGTGATACCATTGCGTCTCTTTTTTAAACTTCCCGGAAAAGCTTTTTTCTATCAGAACGCAAACCCCCAGGAAGTGTGATGGCTTCCAGGGGGCTTGGAATGGTTCTCCTTTCCGGATGGGGTATTCCCCCTACCAGGCAAAGAGCGGACGGTGCTGCATCATCTCGTTCACCTGAGCGCGGGTTTTGGCAATCAGCGTCTCATTGGTGTGATCGGAAAGCACCGTGTCAATCATATCGACAATCTGAGCCATCTCGCCCTCTTTGAGGCCTCTGGTGGTGATGGCCGGCGTGCCGACACGAAGTCCGGAAGTCTTGAAAGCGGAACGGCTGTCAAAAGGCACCATATTTTTGTTGACCGTGATGTCAGCGGCCACCAGCGCGTTTTCGGCCTCCTTGCCGGTCAGTTCGGGGAACTTGGTGCGGAGGTCAATCAGCATCAGGTGGTTGTCCGTACCGCCGCTGATAACTTTATATCCTTTGTTCACAAAGGCTTCGCTCATCACTTTGGCGTTTTTCATCACCTGCTGGATGTAACGGTCGTAGGTGTCGGTCAGCGCCTCGCCCAAAGCCACCGCCTTGGCGGCAATAACATGCTCCAGCGGACCGCCCTGGGTGCCAGGGAACACCGCACTGTCAAGCAACGCGCTCATCTTCTTGATTTCACCCTTAGGCGTGGTCTTGCCCCACGGATTG
>DBVK01000169.1:180-389 GCA_002308135.1 Bacteroidales bacterium UBA1266 | reverse complement strand
CCGCGGAGGGTCTTGTGGGTGGTGGTGGTGACAATGTGGCAATACTTGACGGCATTGTTCAGGTATCCTTTGGCAATCAGTCCGGAAGGGTGGGAAATATCGCCCATCAGGATGGCCCCGATCTTATCGGCGATGGCACGCATGCGCACCCAATCCCAGTCACGGCTGTAAGCCGAACCGCCGCCGATGATGAGTTTCGGACGGAATTC
>DBVK01000169.1:0-125 GCA_002308135.1 Bacteroidales bacterium UBA1266 | reverse complement strand
ACCACCTTATACATGAGGCCGCTGAAATTGACAGGGCTTCCGTGGCTGAGGTGTCCGCCATGGTTCAAATCCATACCCATGAAGGTGTCACCGGCGTTCAGGCAGGCCAGAAACACGGCCATGTT
>DBVK01000139.1:1343-3526 GCA_002308135.1 Bacteroidales bacterium UBA1266 | reverse complement strand
CGCAAGCTTTCCAACAAGCGCATCTATCCCGCGGTGGATCTGATGGCTTCCAGCACCCGTCGCGACGACCTGCTGCAGGAGAAGGAAACCCTGCAGCGCATGTGGATTCTGCGTAACCATTTGTCCGACATGAATCCGGTGGAGGCAATGGAGTTCCTGAAAAACAAAATGCAACTGACCCGCAGCAATGCGGAATTCCTCATGTCAATGAACGGATAGATGGGCCGGAGCAAATTGGATAAATTTGCGGATAACCGCACATTCCCCAATTTTTTTCAGGTGGAGGACGGTAAGTTTGTGCCAGAACCATTCCCTATGCGCGGAAAATGGAACAGCGCATTCTTTGGGAACGATCACCCCCTTGTGCTGGAATTGGCTTGTGGCCGGGGTGAATATACGGTGGGCATGGCGGAAAGGGATGTCTCGTGCAATTTCATCGGGGTGGACCGCAAAGGCGCCCGGATGTGGAAAGGCTGCAAGTATTCCGTTGAGCAGCATATGCCGAACGTGGCTTTTGTACGCACGCAGATACAATACCTTCCGTTTTTCTTTGCAGAAGGGGAGGTGCAGGAGATTTGGATAACCTTTCCCGACCCCCAGCCTCGCAACTGCAAGGAGAACAAACGCCTGACCTCGGAATACTATTTGTCAATCTATAAGCGGGCGCTGGCGCCGGGCGGATGCGTGCACCTCAAAACAGACAGTGACTTCTTCCTTGATTTCACTTTGGGGACATTGCAGCGGCTGCAGCTGCCCGTGCTATGCCTGCAGCGCGACATTTACCATAACGGCATGCCGGATCCCCGCCTGGAAATCAAGACCTATTACGAATCCATGTGGCTGGAGCAGGGGGAGGCCATTCATTACCTGAAATTCGCTTTGCAGCCGTAGTGTCGCCGCAAGCTTCCGCAACGGCATAAAGACGTTTACCATCCGGTGGCGAGCCCTATAAGGCCTGTCGCTGCCGCCAATACAAATTTGATTGCTTTCAAGCGGAAAAATTTCCTTGGCGCTTCCGCCATCAGCGGAATGCCTCCGTGTCCTTCTTGCAGCAGGCAGTTTGCCAACAGCGTGCTGAAGGGAACCATGCCTTCCGTAAACAGGTAGATAATGGCCAGATGCGGTCCGGATTGCGGAATCAGACCGATCCCCAACGCGATAAGCAGCAGCACGATTCCGCCGGCCGGCTGTTTTGCGATGGCCATTCCTTCCAGATAGGGGATAAGCAGCCCCATCACGGTGAGTACGCCTAATGTCCAAAGGAAGAGTTTTAGCAAATGCTTTTTAATCACGTGGTTCCACAGGTGCTCCTCAATCAGGTGGTTGCTGCACAAACAGCAGAGCAGCAGCGCGGCGCCGGCAATCAGTAGGAATGCCATGTTTTCCCCGCTTAATCCACCGTCCGCTTCCACTTCACCCAGCACCCCGGAAAGCAATCCGGCTATAAATAGCAATATACTGGAAATAAGAATTAAACGTTGCCATCGCGCATGGGTTTCCCCGTTTCCGCTATGGGCGTGGCTGTCGTGCGCCCCGTCTTCATGGTGCAGCGTCAAATGCTCCAGCTGATGGGGAATCGGAACCGCTTGGGAAGGGCGTATGATCTGATAGAGTAATCCGCTTAAAATGCCGATAACCAGGAGGCTGCCGCCTATGATACCCGCTTGCGCCGGCAGGAGCGAAAGCAGAAAAAAGGCCTCGTCCCCAAAAGAGGCGATGCAGGCCGCCAGCAGGGCTCCGAATCCTATGACATTGTGGGTGTACAGGGACACTACGGCAAAAACGCCCACGCATCCCGGGGTAACGCCCAGCAAAGCAGAAAACACAACCTGCCAGAAAGGTTTCCTGTCCATGAGGGTGATCCATCTGCCTTTTGTCCATACGTGCACCCCTTCAATCATCATCATCAGCATCAGCACAACGCAGGTGATCAGCAGGGATTGGGAAAGAATGTCAGGAAGGAAGCGGATCATGGTTTGGAAAGCGAATGTTGGAAATCGATGCGGTTCAGCATGGAACGTCCCAGCGTGGCTTCATCGGCGTATTCCAGCTCATCACCCACGGAAAGCCCTCTCGGGATGGTGGTGATGCGTATGTCCGGACGCATGGCCATGGCGTGTTTGTAGATATAGTAGGCCGTGGTGTCGCCTTCCGTAGTGGCGGGCAATGCGAGGATAAGCTCC
>DBVK01000139.1:1110-1320 GCA_002308135.1 Bacteroidales bacterium UBA1266 | reverse complement strand
AAAGTGTCCATGTGCAGCTCTCCGGGGCCTATGCCGTTGATAGGGGAGATGACCCCTCCCAGCAGGTGGTAGCGTCCGCGGAAAACCTCCGTGTTTTCTATGGCGATCACATCCCGTATGTCCTGGACCACGCATACCGTATCCTGTTGGCGGGCCGGATTCCGGCATATCTCGCATTCTTCCTCGTCGGAAAGGTTATGGCAATGGCGG
>DBVK01000139.1:0-1101 GCA_002308135.1 Bacteroidales bacterium UBA1266 | reverse complement strand
GGTGCCGCATGTCGGCGATGGCGGTGGTAAGGGCGTCCGTTTCCTCCGCAGGATGCTGTAATAGGTAAATAGCCAGACGCACCGCGGTCCTTCGTCCTATGCCGGGTAGTTTAGCTATTTGATCAACAGCGTTTTCCAATAGTTTAGAAGAGAAATTCAGCATATCCGCAAAAGTAGTATTTTTTATGATTACTTTTGCAATTTGTGTCAAGCTTTCCAAAAAACATGCTATGCTGCTGGACAAACTCAAAACATACGATGTGGTGCTGGCTTCCAAGTCTCCCAGACGCCAGGAACTGCTAAAGGGCTTGGGGGTGGATTTCCGTGTTTGCGTGAGCGACGAACCTGAGCAGCTGCGGCCGGAATGGAAACCGGAGGAAACGGTTGTCCGGCTGGCGCGGCAGAAAGCTGGGGCGGTCTTCCGCAGGCTGTCGGCACAGGCATGTCCCAAGGATGCCTCCCCCTTGATGGTGATAGGAGGCGACACTATTGTCGTGGTGGACGGAAAGGTGCTGGGCAAACCCAAGGATGAAGCGGATGCCCACCGTATGCTCCGGCTGCTTTCCGGAAAAACACACACGGTGTTTTCGGGTGTTTGCATTCTCACAACGGACCAGTGTCTGGCGGATTTCGCCCGTTCCGAAGTGACCTTCTGCCAGCTTCCCGAAGCGGATGTGGACTACTACATCCGCAACTGCCGGCCCATGGATAAGGCGGGTGCGTACGGCGTTCAGGAATGGATTGGTTATAGGGCTATTTCGGAGATCCAAGGATCGTTTTACAATGTGATGGGCTTCCCTACCCATCTGTTTTGGCGCATGCTGGAATCCTTATTTTAAAACTAAAAATATTTTTGCGGTTTTATCATAAAATACATGCCAAAAATCTGGCTTTTTTTAACATTTTACCGGTGCATAAAATCCCCGTCTCCGGTCCGTTAAAGGCGCTTTCTGTTTTGAAGGGTGAAAAAAATGAAAAAATAAAGCACACAGTAACAATTTGTTATGCTTTCCGCTTCTGGCTTGCCCAGGGTGTGCGGAAACCCGCTGTTTTTTTTACTAAAAAAGTTAAAATCAGAACTTTTTGTATTTGCAAAAGTTG
>DBVK01000181.1:3981-4610 GCA_002308135.1 Bacteroidales bacterium UBA1266 | reverse complement strand
TCGGGATGGCCTTCCGATACGGATTCCGAAGTAAACAGATAGTGCATAAAAATAGGTTTAGGGTTATTGTGCAAATGGGTTTATAAATACGGTTTCAGGCGTTTGATGCCTGTTTTACGCAGTTTTTTCAAGGCTTTTTCCTTCATCTGCCGTGTGGCTTCCCGCGTCATGTCGTACTTCTCCCCGATTTCATCCAAGGTGTATTCGTGCGACATGCCAATGCCGAAATACATGCAGATCAGATCCCGCTCTCTGGGTTCCAGCACTTCCAGGGAACGGCTGATTTCCTTCTCCAAGGACTCCTGCAGCAAGGGGGCGTCGGTATGTCCGCCACCGTCGTTGCTGATAAAGGTGTCTATAAAGCAGGTGTCGTCCTCATTGTTGATAGGGGCATCCATGGAAAGGTGACGTGCCGAGATTTTGATAATCTCCCCGATTTTGTCCGGAGTCATGTCAATGACTTCCGAAATCTCCTCTATCGTAGGCGGACGGTTGTAAATCTGNNTGCTCCAGACGGGAGATCTCCTTTTTGATGCGGTTAACCGCGCCCAACTGGTTGACAGGCAGACGGACAATACGGGACTGGTCGGCGATGGCATGGGAAATGGACTGGCGGATCCACCATACGG
>DBVK01000181.1:0-3968 GCA_002308135.1 Bacteroidales bacterium UBA1266 | reverse complement strand
CCCAGGTTCCCTTCGTTGATCAGGTCCTGCAAACCCAAACCCTGGTTCTGGTATTGTTTGGCGACGGAGACCACAAACCGGAGATTGGCGCGCACCAGCTTGTCCAGCGCTTCCTTGTTTCCGGCTTTAATCTGTTGGGCCAGCTCCACTTCCTCATCGGGACCTATCATCTGTTCCCGGCTGATATCCTGCAGATATTTCTCAAACGAGCTGTTATCCCGGTTGGTAATAGAATGTGAAATTTTTAACTGCCTCATAGCAATATGTTTAATTAGCGAAAGGGTTTACAAAGCAATGGTATAGTAATAAATGAATCCGTTAGGATAGAATCCTTCAATCAGAACGTTGCCGCTTTTGTGCTCCAGGATCTTCTCCATATCCTCCACACTGTTCACGGGTTTCTGGTCCACCGAAAGAATGGTGTAACCTTCCTGAATGCCGGCCTTTTTCAGCAGGCCGTCCTCCAGTTTCTTGACCGTAAGGCCGTATTGCACGCGGTAACGCGCCTTGTCCTTGGCGGAAATGGGTTGCAGCTCCGCACCCATGAGATCCATGACCCGGATATCCTCCTTGCCGATGATTCCGGTTCCTCCCCTCGGGTTCCTCAGCACAGCGGTCACGCTAAACGTTTTGTTTTCCCGTACCGCTTGCAGCTTCACGCTTTCACCGGGAAGCCGCTGCTCTAGCAGCTCCTGCAATTCGGACACGGAATTGGTCTCCCTGCCGTCCAATTGCAGGATAATGTCACCCAGCTTAACGCCTGCGCTTGCCAATGCGCCCTTTTCATCCAGCCAGGAGACCTGCAGCCCCTTGATTTCCTTCCATCCAAGCTCATCCGCCTTTTCTCCGCCCACTTCCTCGAACGAAGCGCCCAGGTTGACGTGCTGCACCCGACCGTACAGCCGGATGTCACGCACCACTTTTTTGACAATATTGACGGGAATGGCAAAGGAATATCCCGCATAGGAGCCGGTATTGGAAGCGATGGCGGCGTTAATGCCTATCAGACGCCCCGAAACATCCACCAGGGCGCCGCCGCTGTTGCCGCTGTTCACCGCCGCGTCGGTCTGTATAAAGGACTCCACCCGGCTGTCTTTCCCCAAAATATTGAGGTTTCTGGCCTTGGCGCTGACGATGCCTGCGGTAACCGTCGAATTCAAATTGTAGGGATTGCCCACAGCCAGCACCCATTCGCCCAAACGGACCTCGTCGGAATTTCCGTACTCAATGTAATCCAGGTTTTTAGCGTCTATTTTCAGCAGGGCCAGATCGGTGGCCGCATCTGTGCCAATGATTTCCGCCTCGTATTTGCGTTTGTTGTTCAAAGTGACCGTCACTTTTTCGGCATCCGCCACCACGTGGTTGTTGGTCACGATGTAGCCGTCTTCGGAAAGGATCACACCCGAACCGTAGGCCTGGTACACCTGGGGCTGGGACTGGTAATTGAAAAAATTGAAGAAGGGATCAGAGAAAAAATTGTCCCACATGCTGTTTTTCTGCCGCATCTGGGCGTTGATATGCACTACGGTATTGACGGTGTGCTCCGCCGCCTCACTGAAATCCACGTAGGTTGTGCGTGGCACGGCGTTTCTTCCGGAAGGGTTTTGGGCTGCCAAAGGAAGCGCCACACCCAGCAGGCACAAGGCCAAAGCCCCTGCCAAAAACTGTCCACATACTGTTTTTACGTTATTTTTTATAGATGTATGCATGTTGGAATGTACGTCGTTTTTTTCGAAAAGTTCTGTTTTTTTTTAATAATTTCCACTCCATTTCCTAAGCATCCACTCCCCTCCCAAAAGAAGCAGCAGAAAGATGCCCAGGATTCCATTATCTAACAGCGATTGGCGTTTTTTAGTATACCTTGCCACATTTTTTATGGTCTCTTGGGTGCGCATTTCTTTTGCAACACTACTCATATTATTGGGATACAGCATTTTTGCTCCATTTATCTCAGCCAGGTTCAGCAGCAGCTGATGATCCGCCCGCAGTTCCAGTGTCTCCTTGCGCAAGGCCTGCACGCTGAAAACGCCGCTTTGGGTATAGGTTGTGTTTTGTATGCGCGCGGTGGCCTTCCATTGGTAATCCCCTTCGGGAAGACTGCCCATATCCAGCTGATAGGCCTGCATCGTGCGGGAAAAGACATAGTTGAGTTTACGGGAGCCGGAAAGCGGCTGCACGCTCATTTCCACTTCGGGACGGTTGTCCAATTCATAGTTTTGGGTGTAGCATTCCGCATCGAAACGTATGCGCTCGTTTTCTGAAAACAAGGTTTTCCCCTTGACCCGGAAAAAGCTTTTGTCCGCTTTGGTGATCAGGTATTGGAAAAGTTGGGCGGTGAAGGCGTCAAAGGCTTCATGGCTGCCTTCGGATGCATAATGCCACATCCGCCAGCGCCACCAGCCTTCCCCTACTACGGTAATGGATTTCCCCTGGCCGTCATCCCTCAGCAAAAGCATGGGATAGGCCGTGGAAATATTGTTTATACGCTGATACAGGCACACTTTCGTGGCAGCATCCATAACATACTGGCCGNNCCGAAAGGCAGCTGCAGCGGCGGATACTGCGGAAGCGCCTGGACGAAACCCGTTGGAATGTTAAAGTCGGTGAAATCGGGATTCAGCACGGGATAGGCATCGTTCCGCAGCTGCTTGTCCTTGCGCAGCTGCAAGCCGCTTTCCACCGGAAGCCGCATATCGCCAGCCATATCCCCCGTGAAAAACAAGAGGCTGATTCCCTTGCGTCTGGCCTGCTCCAGCATGGCCTGCATGGGTTTGGAAGCGGTGGGCAGCTGGTGAAGCACCCAGACTTCGTACTGCTTTTTCTCCGGACGGAACTCCTCTAAGGGAAAGCTTTCCAACGTATACATGGGATTGTCGCGCAGGGCTTCCTTCAAGGCCGCCACATCCGGATGCGGGGACTGGTAAATGATAGCGATGGGATGGCTTTCGTCCAGCACCTGCACCCACACATCGGCGGTGTTGTTGCTTTCCGAACGCTCCCCTTCCGTTGCGGAAAGACGGATACGGTAATGCAGCATGCCGGCCTTGTCCGCTTCCCGGTGCAGCCTAACCCATTCCGAGTAATCGTTTTGGCCAAAACGGATTTCCTTTTCAAAAACGACCTTATCCCCTTCCCAAATTTGCATACGGGTCTGTTTCCCTTTCAATTGGCGGGCCTGCACCAGAATCTCCAAGGGAAAACTGTTGCCGCGGAACACGCTGCGGTTGCAACGCACATTGGCAATCAAGGCGTCCCTGGTCTCCGAGGTGTCTCCCAGCGCCACTGTGTAAATGGGACACCGCAGGCGTCGGGCGGTATAGAGCGGATCCCCGCCTCCGGTGGCAATGCCGTCGCTCAGGCAAAGCACCGCCCCCACGTTGCGATGGGCGTATTGCTGTTCCACCATGGTGAAAAACTGCGAAAAATCCGTCTCCTTATCTTGAAAATCAGGGGTATCCCCCATTCTCACCCCCTCTCCGAACAAATNNCCAGCCCCTTGAGCAATTTTTGCAGCTCCTCCGCATAACGGGTGCGGTAAAAGGAGGAATCCTTATTGTCGGCAACGGATTCCGAATTGTCTATCCCGACGACGATAACGGGTTTCTCCACCTCCTTCACCTTGCGCTCCGTCACCGGACGAAGCAGCAAAAAGCAGAGAAAAGAGACGACAAAGGCACGCAGCGCGAAAAGCAGCCGCTTGACACGGGGCGGATAGGCATAGCCCTTGCCACTGCGGTACAGCAGCATGGCATATCCTATGCCCGCCAGCAGGCATAAGGGAAGAAACCAAAGGGAATACGTACTGCTCATATCCTATCGTGTCCAAGTATTCCCAAAACGCTTTTTTTAGCGCCTTATTGCGGTACCCTGGCGTATTTTTTTCATCACACGAACGATGTTTTTGTTGGCTTGTTGGTTCGATTTTTTGTTAAGGAGGGGTCAGGACGCAATGTATTGCGTCTTTTTTT